>JAKPAM010000028.1 GCA_029779435.1 Pseudomonadota bacterium
CCACCCAGCCTTCGATCTCGGAAGGTGGCAGATCGTAGGCTCGGCTGGCCTCGGCCACCGTCGTCTTGCCCTGGATGATCTCCAGCACTAATGCGGTCTTGCGCTTGGCAGTCCAGCGCTTGATGTCTTCGTCCATCAACATACTCACGGTCTCGTCCTTTTAACGATAACACCTGAGCAGGAAATCTCTGGGTCATTACAAATGAAGCCTGCGATGATTGTAGAACGCTACATAGTCCTTCACCGCATGATGAAGCTCATGGTCGGAATCGAACCGGCGGCGGTGATACATTGTGAAAGCTACGACTTGATCTGACATATCCTAGCCCGAAGAGGCGACAAGGAGAAGTCAGATGACCCAGGAACAGAAGATCATCAAGAACAAGCTCGGATTGCTGAAGCTGGCGCAGACGCTGGGCAGCGTGTCCGAAGCATGCAAGGTGCTGGGCTTCAGCTGAGATAGTTTTTATCGGTTCAAGGAGCTACACCGGATCTTGCCACTGTGGAGCCGTTGAATTTACCGTAATCGGTAATCTGCCAACCGAAGCGATCAGTTGCAACTGTTCGTATTGCCGGCGCAAGGGGTTGCTGCTGACGTTTGTCCCTGCAGACAATTTCACCTTGGACCACGGCGAAGATGCAACCATCACTTACCTGTTCAACAAGCACATAATTCGCCACCGCTTCTGCAAGACCTGCGGCGCCCAGCCTTTTGCCGAAGGCGAGATGGATGGGAAGGCCATTTGGGCAGTGAATTTGCGCTGCGTACCTGCCGCGAATCTCGATGCGCTGAAGCTGAACAAGTTCGACGGGGCCAGCCGCTGACGTCGCGGTTCGCCTTCGCTGGTCCTTTGCTGGCTGAACCTCTTGCAAAAGGCAGAGCCATACGACCACATAGGGATATCCGAACACGTTACTTCGCAGCCGTCATAGTTTTGGGGATGCAGTCATCATGGCAAATGCTATCCGGCTCGCTATCCCTCTGGGGCGAGAGGCAGAGCGCAAGGATGATGGCTTAGGCTTGCTTGTCGAGGTCTTCGAGCTCGGGCGCGTTGACGTGACCCCGAGGCTAGTTGCTGCTCATGACCCGCCTAGGCAGAAGTTGACCGCTCGCGTCAGAGATCCAAGGGCCGAAGGCGCGCACTCGAGCGCGTCGACGCTCTCCGATTCGCCTTTGCTCGCTGCCCGAACCGGGCGATATCTCGCTCAAGTGCTCGAACGTACGCTCCAGAGGCGCGAGCATGCGAGGCAGCCATCGGGTCTTTCGGCATAGGTAGCGAGATGCAGCCTAGCCGGCGCTCCCCGAGCGTAAGTACACCGCAAAGGGCCATGAATCGCAGGCTGCATTCCGCACTGGGATATCGATCACCGATAGAGTTCGAACGACAGTGCGCATAACGATGGGGTGTCCACTTTTCCGTAGGAACTCTCTCACGCCAACTGATTCGCTAGGCAAACGGTAAGCACCCCGAGCGCCGGGGCAGGCCGATATCGAGCAGTTCCTATCGCACTTGGCCAATCACAGGAACGTCTCCGCCTCGGCGCACAAGCGGGCGTTGTACGCCATCACGTCAGCACACCGATCACCGGGCGCCCACCCTTCACGCCACCGACCTCAAGCCGCCGCCGCCAGCCGGCTGGCCTGATCGATCGCCCGCTTGGCATCAAGCTCCATCGCTTCATAAGCACCGCCCACGAGAGACGACTTGACGCCCAGCGCCTGCAATTCGTCGTGCAACGTGCGCAGCGGCAGTTGGCCAGCGCAGACGATGACGGTGTCGACCTCGAACAGCTTCGGCTCGCCGTTGATCTTCGTGTGCAGGCCTGCGTCGTCGATCTTGACGTACTCGACGCCGTTGACCATGCGCACGCCGCGGCGGTTCAGCGTCATGCGATGGGTCCAGCCAGTGGTGCGACCCAGCGTGCTGCCGACGGGGTCGGTCTTGCGCTGCATCAGGACGACCTCGCGGTCGTTCTTGGCGATCTGGGGAACGACGCCGGTGACGCCGCCGCGCGGATGGTTCTTGAAGTCGATGCCCCATTCGCGCGCGAAGATGTCGACGTCGAGCGAGGCGGACTTGCCTTCGTGCGTGATCAGTTCGGCGACGTCGAAGCCGATGCCGCCGGCCCCCATGATGGCGACGCGCTTGCCGATCGGCTTGTTGCCGAGGATCGCGTCGATGTACATGACGGCCTTGGGATGGTCGATGCCGGGCAGTTCGGGGCGACGCGGCTCGATGCCGGTGGCGACGACGACTTCATCGAAACCCATCTGCGCGAGTGTGGCGGCGTCGACGCGGGTGTTCAGCTTCAGGTCGACGTCCAGCCGCTCGATCATGCGGCGGTAGTAGCGCAGCGTTTCGTAGAACTCTTCCTTGCCGGGGATGCGCTTGGCGAGGTTGAACTGGCCGCCGATTTCGGCGCCGGCATCGAACAGCGTGACCCGATGGCCACGCTCGGCGGCGACGGTCGCGTAGGCGAGGCCCGCTGGCCCGGCCCCGACGACGGCGATGCGGCGGCCGCTGGCGACCTTCGGGTACTGGAGCAGCGTTTCGTTGCAGGCGCGCGGGTTGACCAGGCAGGTGACCTGCTTGCGTCCGCCGAACGTGTGGTCCAGGCACGCCTGGTTGCAGCCGATGCAGGTGTTGATCTCGTCTTCGCGACCCTCGATGGTCTTCTTGATCAGGTCGGGGTCCGCGAGCATCGGGCGAGCCATCGAGACGATGTCGGCATCGCCGCGCGCCAGCACGGCCTCGGCGACGTCCGGCATGTTGATGCGGTTGCTGGTGATCAGCGGGATGCCGAGTTCCTTGCGCAACCGGCCGGTGACCTGGGTGAACGCGGCGCGCGGGACCATCGTGGCGATCGTCGGCACCGGCGATTCGTGCCAGCAGAAGTGCGTGCTGACGATGTTGACGCCTTCGCGTTCGATGGCCTGCGCCAGCGAGACGATTTCTTCCCACGCGAGGCCTTCGTCGAGCATGTCCATCGCGGCGATGCGGAACACCATCAGGAACTCGGGGCCGACGGCGGCGCGCACGCGGCGGACGATCTCGATCGGGAAGCGCATCCGGTTCTCCCACGATCCGCCCCAGCGGTCGGTGCGCAGATTGGTCTTGCGGACCAGGAAAGTGCTGATCAGGTAGCCGGCCGAGCCGATGATCTCGACGCCGTCATAACCGGCGCGCTTGGCCATCAGCGCGCAATTGACGAAATCGGCGATCTGCTTCTCGATACCGTCCTCGTCCAGTTCGTTCGGCTTGTAACGGCCGATACGCGACTTGATGGCCGACGGAGCGACGCAGATCGGCTTGGCGACGAGCGAGCCCGAATGCAGGATCTGCAGGCAGATCTTGACGTCCGGATCGGCGGCGTGGACGGCCTCGGTGATCAGCCGATGCTGGTCGGCTTCCTCGGGGGTGGACAGCTTGGCGCCGGTACCGCCCTCCTCGTTCGGCGCGAAGCCGCCGGTGATGATCATGCCGACGCCCCCGCGCGCGCGTTCGGCGAAGAACGCTGCCATGCGCTCGAAACCGTTCTCGGCTTCTTCCAGGCCGGTGTGCATCGAGCCCATCAACGCGCGGTTCTTCAGCCGCATGAAACCCAGGTCGAGCGGGGCGAAGAGGTGCGGGTAACGAGACGAAGCGGCGGCGACGGCAGCGGACATGGACGGGAATCTCCAGAGCGTGATTGGGCCGGCGCGCGACGTGGGCGGGCCGGTCGGTATGGGGCGAGCGCGCCAGGATCAGCCGTGGCGCACCGTGTAATGCAACTTGTTGCAATAGAACTATAGAGAGCCGTCCCGGGGATTGCAACGGTGCCGAAGAGGTCCGATGGGCGAAACCGGATCCGCCGTGGCGATCGCCTCGATTGCCCTTTGCCGGGACTCACGGGGGCTCGATCTATAAGGCGACAGGCCCCAACCGCGTCTGCCGCACGAACGCGGACGGCGGCATGCCGAAGCACTTGCGGAACGCGGTCGCGTAGGCGCTATGGCTGTCGTAGCCGCTGTCCAGCGCCACCTGCAGCACAGGCGCGCCGTTCAGCAGCGCCGGCAGCGAGAACATCAGGCGCTGCTGCTGGCGCCAGCGGCCGAACGTCATGCCGGTGCCGCGCAGGAAGTGCCGGTGGAAGGTCTTGGCGCTCATCGCCAGCGTGGCGGCCCACGCGTCGGCGCCACGCGCATCGGCGGGGTCGTCGGCCAGCGCCTGGCACACGGCGCCGATGCGCGGATCGTCGGGCCAGGGCAGGTGCACGGGCAACGCGTGGCCGGCCGCCAGCTCTTCGAGCAACAGTGCGGCCAGCAGTTCGTCGCGCCGCGACCCTGCGGCGTCGGGCGCCCATCGGGCCGCCTGCGCGATCAGTTCTCGAAGCAACGGGGTGACCGGGATCACGCAGTCGGCCGGCGGCAGCGGCGCGGCGGCCCGCGCCTCGATGAAGACGCCGTGGACGGCGACCCGGCCATGCATGACGAGCCGATGCGCGACATCCTGGCGCAGCCAGACGGCCGTCGTCGGCGGCACGAGCCAGCTTCCGCCCTCGGTCTCGACACGCAGCACGCCCTGCGCCGCATACAGCAACTGGCATCGGCGATGGCGGTGCCAGTCGATCGCGTGCCCAACCGGATAGTGCGCGCTCATGCCGGTGACGGCCCGCGCGGCGGCGTCGTGCGCACGGTGCGTGGCGCGTTCGATGTCGTCGGCGTGGCGCATGGCGGCGAGGAGGAAGTGTCCAGATCGGGCAAGGGTCTGTCCATTCTCCTACAGCAGGCCGTCCCTCGGGAACTTATGATGCGGACATCATGCGTTCGCCCTCTTCAATGCGGATACCGCCGCTATCGCTATCGCCGCGCCTCCTGGCCATCGGTCGGGGTCGGCGCGCGGGCTCGCGGGCTCACGCGGCGATCCATCCTGATTCCCCCTGACCCCGACCCCGTCAGCGCTTATCGCGAGCGCAGGGGAATCAGGCGTACATCGCCGATTCCCTTATGGAGGTCATCATGCTGGCGCAGCCGCATACCAAGTATCCGCCCTTCCCTTCGATCGTGATGCCGGACCGGCAATGGCCGAGCCGTTCGCTGACGCGCACGCCGACCTGGCTGTCCACCGATCTGCGCGACGGCAACCAGGCGTTGTTCGAGCCGATGAACCGCGAGCACAAGCTGCGGCTGTTCGACGAACTCGTGCGCATCGGATTCAAGGAGATCGAGATCGGTTTTCCGTCGTCGTCGCAGACGGACTTCGACTTCGCGCGCAACCTGGTCGATTCGGGCCGCATCCCGGCCAACGTGACGCCGATGGTGATCACGCAGCTTCGCGAGGGCCTGATCGCGCAGACGGTGCGCAGCGTACAGGGCGCGCGCCGCGTGATCGTGCACCTGTACAACGCGATCGCGCCGGTCTGGCGCGAGGTCGTCTTCGGCATGACAGTGCCGCAGATCGTCGATCTGGTTGTGCATCACGTGGCGCTGCTGCGCAGGCTCGTCGACGCGCAGCCGCAGACCGAGTGGGTGCTGCAGTATTCGCCCGAGACGTTCTGCATGGCAGAACTGGACGTGTCGCTGGCGGTATGCAACGCGGCGATCGAGGCCTGGGACGCGGGGCCGAGACGGCCGATGATCATCAACCTGCCGACGACGGTCGAGGTCGCGACGCCGAACGTCTTCGCGGACCAGATCGAATGGATGGACCGGCGGCTGGCGCGGCGCGAACACATCGTGCTGTCCGTGCATCCGCACAATGATCGCGGCACCGGCGTGGCGTGCGCGGAGCAGGCGATGCTGGCCGGCGCGCAGCGCGTCGAAGGCTGCCTGTTCGGCAA
This sequence comes from Pseudomonadota bacterium, assembly GCA_029779435.1. Taxonomy (GTDB): domain Bacteria; phylum Pseudomonadota; class Gammaproteobacteria; order Burkholderiales; family Burkholderiaceae_E; genus JAKPAM01. Next base: position 5,821 of record JAKPAM010000028.1, read on the forward strand.
CGGCGAGCGCAGCGGCAATCTCGACGTGGTGACGCTGGCGCTGAACCTGTATACGCAGGGCATCTCGCCCGGCCTGGACCTGTCCGACCTGGGCGCGGTGGCGCGCATCGCCGAGGCATGCACGGCACTGCCGATCCATCCGCGCCATCCTTATGCGGGCGATCTGGTCTTCACGGCGTTCTCGGGCTCGCACCAGGATGCGATCGCGAAAGGGTTCGCCGCGCAGCAAGCCGGCCAACCCTGGCGCGTTCCCTACCTGCCGATCGATCCGGCCGACATCGGCCGCACTTATGACGGCATCGTTCGCGTCAACAGCCAGTCCGGCAAGGGCGGCATCGCTTTCCTGCTGAAGCGCGATCATGGTGTCGAGATGCCGCGGCGGATGCAGGTGGAGTTCAGCGCGATCATCCAGAAGATGGCCGACGCCAGCGAGACCGAGCTGAGCAGCCGGACGCTGTGGCAGGTGTTCGAGAAAACCTATCTGCGCCCGGCCGCGTCGCCGGCCTGTCCTCGCTACCTGTCGCATCGTTGCGAGGCCGTCCCCCGCGGCCAGCGCGTGATGATCGACGTCGAGTGGCCCGACGGCCGCGTCGGCACGCTCGAAGGCACCGGCCGCGGCACGCTGGAGGCGGCCGTCGACGCGCTCGGCATGCCGCTGCGGATCGATGCCTACGAGGAACGCGCGCTGCGATCCGGCAATGATGCGCAGGCGCTGGCGATCATCGAGGCCGCGGTGCCGCACGAACCCGGTTCGCGTTTCGGCGCCGGCCGCCATGCGGACGTCGCGACGGCGGCGGTGCTGGCGGTGTTCAACGCCGCGAGCCGGCTCGCGGGCTGATCGGCAGCCACGCCGGCCCCTGTTGCCGTCCCTTGTTGCCGCCCCCTGTCGCCCTGCCATCCCTGGTTGCCGGCCCCAGCTGGCGGCCGCTATAACAGGCCGTCCGTCATGCGATCGACGGACCAGCGCGGTACGGCGGTTCGGGCGGCAACGTGCCGAACCGCGCGCCCGGCACTACTATCGGAGCCATCCATCATCGGAGAAGGAGCCATGGAAACCTACCAGCATTTCATCGACGGACAATACGTGGACCCGGTGGGAGGCGAGTGGATGTACACCGTCAACCCCTATGACGGCCAAGCGTGGGCGCGTATTCCCAAAGGCTGCGAACGCGACGTCGATCGCGCGGTCCAGGCGGCCAAGCGGGCGATGACGTCGGGCCCGTACGCGAGCATGACCCCCACTCAGCGGGGAAAACTGATGGTGCGGCTGGCGGACCTCGTGGCGGCGAACGCGCAGCGGCTCGCCGAGATCGAAGTCCGCGACAACGGCAAGCTGTATTCGGAGATGAAAGGGCAACTCGACTATCACCCCGAATGGTGGCGCTACTACGGCGGGCTCGCCGACAAGCTCGAAGGCGCGGTCATGCCGATCGACAAGCCGGACCACTTCGCGTTCACGTCTCACGAGCCGGTGGGTGTGGTCGGGGCGTTGACCGCGTGGAACTCGCCGCTGCTGTTCATCGCCTGGAAATGCGCGCCGGCCATCGCCGCCGGTTGCGCGGTGGTGGTCAAGCCCTCGGAGTTCGCTTCGGCGTCGACGCTGGCGTTCGCAGCGCTGACCCGGGAAGCCGGGTTTCCGGATGGCGTCTTCAACGTCGTGGCCGGGCTCGGCACGACGGTCGGTGCGGCGCTCGTCGATCATCCGGACGTCGCGAAGATCACGTTCACCGGTTCCGATACGACCGGCGCCCGGATCTACGCGCAGGCGGCCAGGACGATGAAGCGCGTGACGCTGGAACTGGGCGGCAAGTCTCCGAACATCGTGTTCGACGACTGCGACCTGGACAAGGCGGCCGCAGGCGTCATCTCGGGGATCTTCGCGGCGACCGGCCAGACCTGCATCGCGGGCTCCCGGCTGCTGGTGCAGAACGCGATCAAGGACGCCTTCACCGAACGCGTGGCGACACTCGGCGCGACCGCGCGGCGAGGCGATCCGATGAAGGCGGACACCAATATCGGGCCGGTCACCACGCCTCCGCAGTATCAGAAGATCCTCGACTACATCGACATCGCCCGTCGCGAGGGCGCGCGCTGCATCCTGGGGGGCAAGCCGGCGACCGACATGCCCGGCGGCCAGTTCGTCGAACCGACGATCTTCGTCGACGTGAAGCCGGACATGCGGATCGCGCGCGAGGAAGTCTTCGGCCCGGTGCTGTCGATCATCGGCTTCGACGATGAAGCGGACGCCATCCGGATCGCGAACGACACGATCTACGGGCTGGCCGCCGGCGTCTGGACCGAGAACATCGGCCGCGCGATACGGGTCTCCCGCGCGATCAGGGCCGGCACCGTCTGGGTGAACACGTATCGCGCGATCAGCTACATGATGCCTTTCGGCGGCATGAAGCAGTCGGGCATCGGGCGCGAGAGCGGCATCGAGTCGATCCGCAGCTATCTGGAAACCAAAAGCACGCTGATCTCGTTCGCGCAGGGCGCGCCGGGCAATCCGTTCGTCATGCGTTGAGCGCGGGCGGGCGGCGCGATCGGAACCCGGATCCAGCCGCCCACCTGCCTCAATCGCCGCCGATCACCCGGCTGATCACCGGGTGGTACCGGTCCCCGAGGCCGGCATCGATCGCGGCCTGGAACCATTCGTCGACCAGGCGGGCGCTACGGGCGTCGACGCCGGTCTCGCGCGCCAGCGCCAGCGCGTAGTGCAGATCCTTGCGCGCGTACCGGACCGAGAACGCGCGCTCGGGGAACTCGCCGGGCAACACGGCCTTCATGCCGTGGTTGCGCAGCGCGAAGCTGTCGGCCGAGCCTTTGGACAGCGTGTCGAACAGCACGTCGGGATCGACGCCCGCCCGGACGCCGATCGCCTTGGCTTCGCTGATCGCGACGACGGTCTCGAACAGCACCATGTTGTTCAGGATCTTCAATACCTGCCCGCAACCGACCGGACCGCACAACGCGATCTCGGTCGCGAACGTGGCCAGCAGCGGCCGCACCGCGTCGAAATCGGCGGGCTCGGCGCCCACCATCACGGCCAGCGTGCCGGCCTCGGCGGCGGCGCGGGTACGGGCGACCGGCGCGTCGATGAAGCGCACCTGCCGGGCCGCGAACTCGGCCGCCAGTTGCCGCGTGGTGTCGACGGCCGACGTGCTCAGGTCGATGACGATCTGCCCGGGCCGGCACGCCGAAAGCAAGCCGTCGTCGCGCCGGCACAGGTCGGCGACGATCTCGCCGGACGGCAGCGACAGCATGACCACGTCGCTGCGTTCGACGACCTCGCGCACGCTGGCGGCGGCGTGCACGCCCGCATCGGCCGTCAGCCTCTGCAACGGCGCCGGGTCCAGGTCATACGCCACGACCGGTCGGCCGGTCTTGCGCGCGAGGTTGCGGCACATCGGTTCGCCCATCACGCCCAGGCCGATGAAGCCCAGGGCCGAAGCGGGGGTGGATTTGTCTTGAGTCATGGTCGGCTCGCTGTCTCGTCGAGATTGGCCGTCGATGAAAGGCCAGGATCCATTTTTGCTAAGGGCTGACGGCCGATGGCCGAGCGCAGGGCACCGCGCGTCAGGCCATCCCCACGTACAAGCCCTTGGCCTGCTGATGCAAGCGCCTGCGTCAGTCAGAACGCATCTTAAACCCCGGACGCGCTCGCAACGCGCATCGAATCACAACGAGGAAGCTGATCGATTCACCCGATTCGACCCGCTTCCACCAAGGCGAAGTTGCTATGCTCATCGACCCGCCGCCCGCGGCGCATTGGACGGGCATTGTCCGTTCGCGACCACGACCAGATACGGCGCACAACGAGACGGAGACCATATGGACAGCAGGCATGAGTTGATGGCCGACTTCACGGCCGAGGGCGAGTTCGTCATCGACCAACTCGATCGCTGGGTCCGAGAGCGGCCGCAGGCGCGCTGCCTGTACTACGGCGAGGACGATCGGTTGCTCACTTATGGCGAGTTCGGTGCGATCACCGATTCGATCGCCGGTTTCCTGCGCGCGCAGGATCTGCGCGACGGCGCGCCGGTCGGCGTGTTGACACGCAATCCGCTGATCGCCGCTCAGGCGATGTTCGGCGCGTGGAAGGCCGCCGTCGTCTATGCGCCCGTCAACCATGCGTTCACCGGCCGCCTGCTTACCTATCAGCTCAACGACACCGGCGCATCGATGTTGATCGTCGACGCGACCGGCCTCGCGGCCGTGCTCGACGTATGGGACGAACTACGCGTGAAACCGGTTCTGGTTCTTTGCCCCGAACGCGATCGCGAACCCGTGCCGGTGCCCGCCGGTATCGAAATGCGCGATTGGCAGTCCGCCTGCGCGGGCCACTCACGGCCGTCGGTCGGCCTGCATGCGCACACGCCGTGCCAGATCGTCTACACGTCGGGCACGACCGGCCCGTCGAAGGGCGTGCTGCTGCCGCATCGCTGGATCGCGCAATACACGTTCGTGGCACGCCTGACGATGACGCAGGACGACGTCGTCTACAACGACCTGCCGATGTACCACGTGGGCGCGGCGACGTTCAACGTGGCGCGCGCGATCTGGGTGGGCTGCGAGGTCGCATGCTGGGACCGGTTCAGCCCGAATCAGTTCTGGGACCGGATCCGCCAGGTCGGCGCGACCACGGCCGTCCTGCTCGACGCGATGATCCCATGGCTGCTCAACGCACCCGAGCGCGACGACGACCGCGCCAACACGCTGAACAAGGCGCACATGCAGCCACTGCCGCTGAACCATCAGCGGGTGGCCAGGCGTTTCGGCATCGATACCGTCACCTGCGGTTTCGGCCAGACCGAATCCGGCAACGGCATCGCATCGGTCATCGAGGAATTGGCGCCGGGCGAAGGCACGCCGGCCGCGCTGTTCAAGGGCCTGGACCGCGCCGCGCGCACGGCCCGGATGGCGCGCCATGGCGTCGTCCAGGTGTCGCCCGAACAGGCCGACACCAAAGGTTTCATGGGCTGGCCGACGCGATTCTTCGACGCGGCAGTCGTCGATGAGAACGACGAATACTGCGCGACGGGCCAGGCCGGTCAACTGGTGCTGCGGCCGAAGATCGCCAATACGATCCTGCTCGAATACATCGGCAAGCCCGAGGCGACGGCCAAAGCGTTGCGCGGTGCGTGGTTCCACACCGGTGACGCGGTCATGTGCCGTGCCGACGGCAGCTTCGTGTTCGTCGATCGGCTCGGCGACCGGATCCGCGTGCGCGGCGAGAACCTGTCGTCGTTCCACGTCGAGGATCTGTTCAATCAGCACCCGGCGATCACGATCTGCGCGGCGTTCGCGATTCCCGCCGTCGAGGGCGACGAGGACGACATCGTGCTGTACGTGGTGCCGGCACCGGATTCGCGCGAGACCGAGGCGAGCCTGCATGATTGGGCGCAGCGACAGATGCCGAAGCACATGCGCCCGCGCCACATCCGGTTCATCGATGACCTGCCGCGCACGGCGACGAACAAGATCGAGAAGTACAAGCTGAAGGCGTTGTTCGCGCAGCAAATGGCCTGAGCGACGAACGCCCGCCGCCCCTATGCGGCGTGCTTTCTGGGCCGGCCACCCTTGGCTCCATTGGCGCGAGCGGCCGAAGCCTTTGCTTGGGACCGGGACCGCCCCCCCTTTCGGCCGACCTCTTTCGCCCACGCGGTGCTACCGAACACACCCATCAACAATCCCTGGACGCTCAATGCCGCGTCGAGTTGCGGCCAAATGAGCCCGTATCCGCCAGGAGTGAGTTCGATATCGGCAAGTTGCGCGGGCTTGGCGGCTTCGAGACCTTGGGCGATTTTTGGAGGAAAGGCGAACTTCGCGCCGTTCTCCAGATCCACGACAACCAAGTCATGGTCAGCGCTGTAGGTCGCGGCAATGGCGTGCGGAAAGCTCTCTCGGGCGGCTCTCCCCCGCTCTTTTGCTTTAACTCGATTTGCCGCGATTTCGCGATCGATCCAATCAGCCATGAAATTCTCTCCAGGTGCGCCAGAGGGCTGGGCAATGCCGGTCGACTGCTGTCAACACTTTGCGAAGTGAAGATCTGCGCGGATTGCCGTACTTGGTTTCGAGCAATCGTGGCTTGATCTCTTCACAGTTGCCCAGAGCCACTTTGACGTGCCAACCCGGGCCGATCGCATGGACGTGAGGCGGTTCGTGGTCGTTCGGAAAAATCACCAGCCTGAAATTGCCGATCGAGAGGATCTTGGGCATGTCCAAGGATATCCCAAACTCTTGGGTTTTCCGAGCACGATCGGTCGTGCGGCCTAGGAGTCTGCGCGGCAGAAGCCGCCGAAGCGAGACGTGCGAAAAACGAGGACAGCGTGGTGATACCGACAAGCCCAGGGTGGCCCCCTGGGCGCAGGCGGTAGCGCCGCGATGGACCGTTTTCTCGCGCGTCGCAGCCGGCGATGCTTCTGCCGCGCAGACTCCTAGCCCCCTCGCTGGGGATCACAGGCACGCCGGACAAGCTCGGCGCCCCGGATAGCGGCAGGCGCGGCACCGTCGCCGCGTTCAGTTTCGCGTAAGTTAAGGCTGGCAACGTTCGCGCTATCGACCAGGCGCGGCGCTTAGCGCTGCCCCAGAAGTCGTCGCAGTTTGACGAAAGCCAGTCCGGTCATGACCGCATCGTTCAATGCGTCGTGGGCCTGTCGCGTCGGCAGCGCCAATTCGTCCATGATCGTGGCGAAGCGCAGATCGATCCGACCTCCCCGCGCATCGTGCGGCAGCCGGCGGTTTTGATAGTCGTAATACATCGAGGAGACATCGATCCTGGGTTGCGGCAGACGCACGCCCAGCATCGGCCAGGCTTCGCGATGAATCATCGCCATATCGAACTCGAGGTAATAACCGACGATGGGACGGCTGCCGATGAAATTCAGCAATCGCCGGATCGCGTCCTGCGGAGCCAGGCCATGCGCGACATCACGATGACGCAACTGGTGCACGCGGATCGCGTCGGCCGAGATCGCGCGCTCGGGGCGCACCAGCAATTCGAGCCGCTCGCTGGTCATCAATCGCTGGCCGACGATCCGCACGGCGGCGATCGAGATGATCTGGTCGCGGCGAACGTTCAAGCCGGTGGTCTCGCAATCGAGGCTGACCCATTCGTCGGGCGGCGGCGGATCGACCATGAACGCGAACTCGGGCTCGGCCAGGTGATAACGCCACCAGCCGCGGCGCAGCCGATCGAAGCCGGGCACCTTCATGCCCGCGCTCCGCTTAGTGACGAGCCGCGCGGCATCTACTCAAGCCTCCGACAGATGGAACTGGTGACGCACCAGCGTCTTGAAGCGCTTGACGGCGGCGAGCGCGTCCTTGAGCAGATCCCGTTCGAGACTGGACAACCGGTCGGTCGCGACGTCGCCGCTGACCGGACGTTCGACGTCGAGCTCGGCCAGGCCGGCCTTCAACCGCAGTTCCATCAGGAAGTGCAGGCTGCCGGTCAGCTCGACCGCCATTTCGCGCGGCAGGCGCCCGGCGGCGACCAGCGCGTCGATGCGCTCGACGGTGGCGGTCGCGGCGATATGCTCGCGCAGCGCCAGGCAGCGCACGCCATGGACGATCGGAAAGATCCCGGCCTTCTTCGGGTCGAGCGCGTGGCGCTCGGCCTGGCGGTGGCTGTCGCCGATCGCCAGCAGCCGGTGCCACCAGCCGCCGGTCTCGCTCGGAAACATATCGATCGCGGCGGCCATGCGCCCGAGCAGCGCATCGTCTTCGCGCACCAGCGCATCGACCGAGGCGCGCACCTCGGCCAGCAGCGCCGGATCGCCGGCGACCGGATGCGCATCGAGGAAGATCGCCAGCGCCATCAGGCCTTCGGCATCCGGCGTCAGCAGCCAGCGCCGCACGACCTGGATGAACGCGGCACGGCGCAGCCGCCATGCGGGATTGCGCACCATGATGCCGCCCGGACAAGGCGGATAGCCGAACTCGCCGAGCGCCCGCGAAAAGCGTTCGCACGCATCGGCCACGACGTCGTCAGCCACCGGCGCGTCGTCGGCGACGACCAGGCCGTTGTCCTGGTCGGTCTTGAGCAACTGCTCGCCGCGCCCCTCGCTGCCCATGACGAACAGGCAGCTCGCGGCGACCAGTTCGGGCGGAGCGATCAACTGCCACGCGCGCTCGAACAACTTGGCGTTGATCGCCTGCACGAGACGGCCGATCTGCGCGACGCGCACGCCGCCGCGATGCAGCACCGACACGAACTGCGTGATCCGCCGCGCGGGCTCGCGCAGCGCGGCCAGGTCGTCCGCCTGCGCGATCTGCACGGTGATCAGGTACGAGTGGTTCGACAGGAACGACAGCAGGTCGAGCTGTTCGAGCACGCCGATGACCGGCGCGCCGGCACCGGCCCCGGTGCCAGTGCCAGCACCAGTCCCTGCACCGATCTTCGTCCCGTTCCCGGCCGGCGCCTCGCCGCCGGTGACGACCAGCCGATGGACCTGGTGCTGGATCATCAGCGCCAGCGCATCGAACAACGGCGCGTCGGGGCGGATCGTCACGAGGCTGAACGTCGAGAAATCGCGCACCGGCGTGTCGGCCAGCGGTCGGCTCGCGGTCGCGGTCGCGACCGCGCGCTGCAGGCCGGTGTTGGTGAACACGCCCAGGCGCCCGCCGTCGCGCACCAGCACGCTGCTGGAACGCCGCGCGTGCATCAACCGCGCGGCCTCGACGATCGGGGTGCCGCCATCGACTTCATGCGCGGGCCGCAGGAACGCCTCGTCGACGCGCGCCATCGTCAACGCGCGCATCTCTCGCTGGTGATGGCGGTCGGCGAGCGCGCCGAGCTTGTTCGACAGATCCGAGAACAACAACGCGCCGAACGCCGCATTGCGCGAGATCAATTCATTGACGGCTGTCGTCGCCAATCGATAGGCGACGACCTCCTCGGCGGCGACGAAACGGCCGATCGCGCGGCCGGCCACCAGCGAGCGGCCGTCGAAGCAATCGCCCGGGCCATAAGTGGCGACGATCTCGTCGCCGTCGAACTGCGAGACGTGGCCCTTGATAAGGACGAACAGTCCATCGGGAGCCGCGCCATCGTCAAGAACCGTTTCGGCATCGGCGAAGTAAGCGATGTCGACGGCGGCGCGAACGATTCCACGCTCGTCCGCGTCGAGCGTATCGAAAGGTGACGCGGAGAAATCGAAGGCATTGGGCATGACGCATGATGATCGTCGACACGCGTCGTTGTCCAGCAGAAGCAACACAACCACCAGAACGAAGGAAGATGTGATGGATGACGCACTTACCCGGCGGATCATCGACGATCCCCGATACCAGGAACTGAAGCGCCGCCGATCGCGGTTCGGCTGGCAACTGACGGTCGCGATGCTGATCGTCTATTACGGGTTCATCCTGCTGGTCGCATGGAACAAGGCGTTCCTGCTGACCCGGCTCGGTGAAGGCGTGACGACGATCGGCATGCCGGTCGGGCTCGCGGTAATCCTGTTCACGATCATCATCACCGGCATCTACGTGCGCCGCGCCAACAACGAATACGACGCGCTGACCGCGCAGATCGCCCAGGAGGCCCTCAAATGAACCGCATCCAGCGATTCGGCGTCGGACTGCTGACGCTCACCGCAGCCTGCACCGCGCTGGCCGCCGGCGGCGACCTGGGCCAGGCCACCAAGCAGGAAACCAACTGGACGGCGATCATCATGTTCGCGGTGTTCGTCATCGGGACGCTGTTCATCACCAAGTGGGCGGCGGCCAAGACGCGGTCGGCCGCGGACTTCTACACGGCCGGCGGCGGCATCACCGGCTTCCAGAACGGTTTGGCGATCGCCGGGGACTACATGTCGGCCGCGTCGTTCCTCGGCATCTCGGCGGCGGTGATGACAGGCGGCTTCGACGGGTTGATCTACTCGATCGGCTTCCTGGTCGGCTGGCCGGTCGTCACGTTCCTGCTGGCCGAGCGCTTGCGCAACCTGGGCAAGTTCACGTTCGCCGACGTCGCGGCGTTCCGCTTCGCGCAGACGCCGGTGCGGGTGTTCGCGGCATCGGGCACGCTGGTCGTCGTCGCGTTCTACCTGATCGCGCAGATGGTCGGCGCCGGGCAGTTGATCAAACTGCTGTTCGGCCTCGACTACTGGATCGCGGTGGTGATCGTCGGCGTGCTGATGATGGTGTACGTGCTGTTCGGCGGCATGACGGCGACGACCTGGGTGCAGATCATCAAGGCGTGCCTGCTGCTGGGCGGAGCCAGCTTCATGGCGTTCATGGTGATGATGCATTTCGGGTTCAGCCCCGAGGCGATGTTCGCCAAGGCCGTGCAGATCAAGACCGACCTGGCGGTCAACGCCGGCAAGCCGGCCGAAGCAGCGGCCGCCGAAGGCTTCTCGATCATGGGGCCGGGCGGGTTCATCAAGGACCCGATATCGGCGATCAGCTTCGGCATCGCGCTGATGTTCGGCACGGCCGGCCTGCCGCACATCCTGATGCGCTTCTTCACGGTGCCCAACGCCAAGGAGGCGCGCAAGTCGGTGTTCTGGGCCACGACGTGGATCGGCTACTTCTACGTGCTGACGTTCATCATCGGCTTCGGCGCGATCACGTTCGTGCTGACGAACCCCGAGTTCCTCGACGCCAAGGGCGGGCTGCTGGGCGGGGGCAACATGGCGGCCGTGCATCTGGCCAAGGCGGTCGGCGGCAACGTGTTCCTGGGCTTCATCTCGGCCGTGGCGTTCGCGACGATCCTGGCCGTGGTCGCCGGCCTGACGCTGTCGGGCGCGTCGGCCGTGTCGCACGACCTGTACTCGACGGTGTTCAAGCACGGCAAGGCCGACAGCGCGTCCGAACTGAAGGTGTCGCGGATGACGACGATCGCACTGGGCATCATCGCGGTCGCGCTCGGCATCGCGTTCGAGAAGCAGAACATCGCGTTCATGGTCAGCCTGGCATTCGCGATCGCCGCGTCGGCCAACTTCCCGGTGCTGCTGATGTCGGTGCTGTGGAAGGACTGCACGACGCGCGGCGCAGTGATCGGCGGCTTCCTGGGCCTGATCTCGTCGGTGGCCTTGACCGTGGTGTCGCCGGCCGTGTGGGAAGCGACGCTCGGCTATCCGAAGGGGTCGGCCTGGTTCCCGTACGCGTCGCCGGCGCTGTTCTCGATGACGATCGGCTTCGTGGGGATCTGGCTGTTCTCGATCACGGACCGCAGCGGCCGCGCCGCCCAGGACCGCGACGGGTTCCTCGCGCAGCAGGTGCGCTCCGAGACCGGGATCGGCGCGTCGGCGGCCTCGGCGCACTGACGGCCCGCCCGCTAATGAATCGATAGTGGTCCGCTAACAATCCGTTGGTGGCCCGCTGACGACTCACCGCCGCCGCAACCGAACGCGGCGGCAACTTGCCTTCCCTGGCGCCGAAGCGCCTTGCTCGCGTTGACGCCGAATCGCCCCACTAACCCTGGCGTCGTCGCAGCGCCTTGACCGCCAGCTCGGTGCGCGAGCGCGCATGCAGCTTGTCCATGATGCGGCTCGTGTAGTTCTTGACCGTGCCTTCGGCCAGCGACATGCGGCGCGCGATGTCCCGGTTGCTCAGGCCCTCGGCGATCAACTCGAGGATCTGCGCCTCGCGCGCCGTCATCGGTTCGTCGTAGCCGGCCCAGGCCGGCTCATCGACCGGGCCGGGCAATGGCGACGGCGATGGCGCGACGCGCGGGGCCGACCCGGCGCGCCGCAACTCCTCCATCACGCGGCGCGCGATCTGGGGCTGCAGCCGCGATTCGCCGCGGCTGGCCGCCCGGATCGTCTCGACGATCTCGGCTTCTTCGGCATCCTTCAGCAAGTACGCCTGCGCGCCGGCGCGGATCGCGTCGAACACCAGTTCGTCGGTGTCATAAGTGGTGAGCACGACGACCTGCATCGCCGGATGTTCACCGGTGATCGCACGCGTGGCGGCCACGCCGCTGACGCGCGGCATCTTCAGATCCATCAGCACGACGTCGGGCCGCAGCAGGCGCGCCAGCTCGATCGCTTCCTGACCGTCGGCGGCCTGCCCGACGATCTCGATCCCGGGCTCGACGCCCAGCGTGAGCGCCAGGCCGCGCCGGATCAACGGTTGATCGTCGACGACCAGGACCCGGATGGCGGGCGGGGAACCGGACGATGCGCCGGCCGCCGCGTCGGGCGGTGAGCCGGTCGAAGGGCCGGCCGCCGCGTCGGGCAGTGAACCGGTCGGAGGGCCGGAACGGGCATCCGATGCGGGGCCGGAAGCGCCGGCATCGGGGGCATCGCCGGGGGCGGGATCGCTGTCCATGCGCGGGGCCGCGGGCGGGCGGCGGGTCGATGACGACATCGGGATTCGAGTGTACCGTGCGATCCGATGCCCGCCTCATCCTCGCCACGCCCCGCCGACGAACCGCCGGCCGCCGCCCCCGGGCGCCTGGCCCGGTGGCGCGCATCGCTCGATCCGCGCAACAGCCTGTCGGCCCGGCTCGGCTGGGCGCACGTGCTGATCAGCCTGCTGGCGGCGGCGCTGGCCGGCATCTGGCTGTCGACGAGTTCGCGCCAGCGGATCGAAGAGAACTCGGGGCAGGCTTTCCAGCAATACGCGACGCAGATCTCCAACGAGATCGACGTGCAACTGGATGCGCGGCTGACGTGGATCGCCACGCTGGCCAATGCGCTGTCATCGGTGCCCGCGCCGTCCCGGCAACGGTTGCTCGCGCGCGAACGGGAACGGATGCCGGAATTCGACTGGATCGCGCTAGCGACACCTCAGGGCGCGCTGGCCGCGTCGACCGGGCGCTTCGACCCGGCGACGGCGGTCACCCTGCAGGGGTGGTTCCGGCACGGGCTGGCGGCCCCCTGGATCGATGACCTGAACCAGCGACCGGATGGCGAAACGGCACGGGCCGGCGGCACACCCGGTGGCCGCGGACGCGATCGTGGCGCATCCGGCGCCGCGTCGACGCCCGAGGCGCTCCGGCTGGCGGCGCCCCTGTTCGATGGCGAAGGCCGCGTGATCGGCGTGCTCGGCGCGCAGTTGGGCGCGACGTGGATCGAGCGCTTCGGCACGGACCTGATCGGGAGCCTGCGGATCCGGCGCCAGGTGCAGGTACTGGTGCTGAACGAGGCCGGCACCGTGCTGTTCGGCCCGGCGACGCTGCTGGGACGATCGATCGCCGGACAACCGAGCCCGGCGATCAGGGAGGCGGCCGAGACGCTGCGACGCGAACGCGCGGCGGGACGAGCGCCTCGCGCCAGCGCACCGGCCGGCCATGCGATCGAGCACTGGAACGACGACATGCCGCAACTGGCCGGCTGGTCGCTGTCGGACGGCTATGGACGCTTTGCCGGCAACGGCTGGACGGTCTGGGTGCGCGAACCGGTCGAGCAGGTCTTCGCATTCGCGCGCAGCCAACTGATCCGCACGCTGCTGGCGCTGCTGGCGGCGAGTGCCGCGATCATCGTGGCCGGCCTGCTGACGACGCGGCGGCTGACCCGTGAACTCGCCGACATCGCGCGCTCGGCCGACCAGATCCGCGCCGGCCGGCGCGCGGCGTTGGCCGTCGTGCCCGGCCGCGACGAGGCGGCCCGGATCGGGCAATCGTTGCAGGCGCTGCTGTCGGACGTCCAGCAGCGTTCGCAGGCCCTGGAACGGCTGAACGCGGAACTCGATGCCCGTGTCACGGCGCGTACGCGCGAGGTCGAGCGACTCGCCGACGAGAACCGCCACGCCGCGCTGGCGCGCGAACGACTGCGGCTGGCGCGCGACCTGCACGATACGCTGGCCCAGTCGCTGATGTCGCTGCTGGCCGAGATCCGGCTGATGCGCAAGCTGGCGCCGCACGATCCGGCGGCGCTGGCCGATGAACTGATACGCGCCGAACAGGCCGCGCAGCAAGGGCTGCGCGAGGCGCGCGAAGCGATCGGGCAGTTGCGCGAGCACCCGGTGCGCGAGGAGGGACTGGGCGCGGCGCTCGAGCACCTGGCGTGGCGCAGCAGCGAACGCAGCGGACTGGAGATCGCGCCGCGGATCGATCCGTCGCTGTCGGCGCTGGCCGACGGGCGGGCCGAGATGCTCTACCGGATCACCGAGGAAGGACTGCGCAACGTGCTGCGCCACGCGCACGCGCGGCGCGTCGAGCTGACGCTGGACCGCCGGACGTCGGATGGCGCCGACCGTCTGGAACTGGGGCTGGCCGACGATGGCACCGGCTTCGACGTCCGCTCGTTCGTCGACGAAGGGCATTTCGGGCTGCAGGGCATGCGCGAGCAGGCCGAGCTGCTGGGTGGCACGCTGACGATCCGGTCGCGGCTCGGCGAGGGCACGCGGATCACGCTGTCGATGCCGCTATAGGTGCCACTGTAGGTGCCGCTGTCGATGCCGTCGCAGATGACTTTCGGCACTATCGCGAACGGGAGCGGCCGCGTGACACTGGGCGCATGCAACGCCCTGACGCCGCTCCCTCCGTCTCCTCTTCTCGGTCCCGCTCGTGGCCCCGATCGGTCATCGGCTTCGCCCTGGGCGTGGCCGCGACCGTCCTGCTGATACGCGTCGAACCCGGCGCACTGGGCGGTCCGAGCCATCGCGAACCGGATCGGACGCTCGCGGTGGCGAGCGCGACCGCGACCGCCGCACCCACGGCATCGACCGCGGCCATCGCGGACCGGGACCGGGACCGGGACCGGACGATCCGGCTGTCGGATCCGCGTCAGTCTGCGCAGATCGAAACGACGCCGGCCGCGTCGGCGCCGATCCCCCTGACGCAGCCGCTGGCGGCGCGCCTCGCTTATGACCAGGCGGCGACCTCGCAGTTGACGGTGCCGATCGATGGTCGCGTCGTGCGGCTGGTACGCGAGATCGGCGACCGCGTGAAGGCGGGCGAGCCGATCCTGGAAATCGATTCGCCCGACCTGGGCCAGGCGCTGGCCGATGCCGCCAAGGCGCGCGCCGATGCCGACCTCAAGCGCACGAGCCTGGCGCGCGTGCGCGATCTGTACGACCACCAGGTCGTCGCGCGCAAGGAGCTGGAAGCGGCGCAGGCCGACCAGGCACAGGCGAACGCCGAGCTGGAGCGCACCGAACTGCGGCTGCGCAACCTGAACGCGGCGGGACGCGTGCGCGGGCAGACGTTCACGCTGTCGTCGCCGATCGCCGGTTTGATCACCGAGCGCAACGCGACGGTCGGCCAGCAGGTGCTGGCGGCCAGCGGCAACGTGCTGGCGACGGTCACCGATCCGTCGCGGCTGATGCTGCTGATCGACGTGCCCGAATCGCTGGCGGGCGCGCTGTCGATCGGTACGCCGATCGATTTCACGGTGGATGGCGCGCCGGGCCGCACGTTCCATGCGCGGGTCGAACGCATCGCGCCGCAGGTCGACACGACGACGCGGCGCGTGCAGGTGCGCGCGCGGGTCGACAACCGCGATGGCGCGCTCAGGCCCGAGATGTTCGCGCAGGCGCTGCCGTCGGGCATGGACGGCCAGACGGCGACGCGCGTGCCGGCCAGCGCGCTGCTGCAGTTCGGCGCGCGCACGATCGCTTATGTCGCGATCGGCGGCGACGCCTACCAGTTGCGCGACGTCGACGTGGCCACGCAGCAGGGCGGCGCGGCCTGGGTGCGTTCGGGCATCCAGCCCGGCGAGCGCGTCGTGTCGGCGGGAGCGCTGCTGCTCAAATCGGAACAGGTCGGCCAGTAATCATGATCCGCAAGCTGATGGCGGTCTGCGTCGAGCAGCCGCTGGTCGTGCTGTTCGCCGTCGTGGCGTTGTCGATCCTGGGCGTGCACCTGGCGTCGGACCTGCCGATCGAGGCGTTTCCCGACGTGCAGGACGTGCAGGTGCAGGTGATCACGCTGGCGCCCGGCATGGCGCCGCTGGAAGTCGAGCGCGCGGTCTCGCAGCCGATCGAGCGCGAGATGTCGGGCACGCCGCGCGCGATCCGCACGCGCTCGGTGTCGCTTACCGGCCTGTCGGTGGTGACGGTGACCTTCGCCGACAAGACCGACGATTATTTCGCCCGCCAGCAGGTCAACGAACGGCTGGCCGACGTGACGCTGCCGGCCGGCATCCAGCCCGGGCTGGCGCCGCTGTCGAACGCGGTCGGCGAGATCTATCGCTACGCGCTCGAAGGCCCGGCGGACATGGATGAATCCTCGCTGCGCCTGTTGCAGGACTGGACCGTGCGGCCGGCGATCCGGCGCGTGCCGAGCGTCGCCGACGTGGTCAGTTTCGGCGGCACCGTGCGCGAGGTGCAGGTGCGCGTCGATCCGGTGCGCCTGGCGCGCTACCGGCTGACGATCAGCGACGTGTCCAAAGCGGTGGCCAACGGCGGCGACAACGCGGGCGGCGGCATCCTGAATCGCGGCGACCAGGGCTTCGTGATCCGCGCGATCGCGCTGTACCAGACGCCGGCGGACATCGCCGCGACGGCGATCACGGCGGTCGACGGCAAGCCGGTGCGCGTCGGCGACGTCGCCGAGGTCGCTTATGGCGACAAGCCGCGCTCGGGCATCGTCAGCGTGACGCAGCGCGCCGACGACGGGTCGCTGGTCACGCAGCAGGACAGCGGCATCGAAGGCATCGTGCAGATGCTCAAGGGCGGCAACGCGGCCGACGTCACGGCCGCCGTGCAGGCACGGGTCGAGCGGATCAACGAGGAGCTGGCGCGCGAGCATCCGGGCGTGCGCCTGGTGACGCTGTATCAGCGCACGGACCTGATCCGCCACACGGTGCACACGGTGGCCGAGAACATGCTGGTCGGCATCGTGCTCGTGGTGGCGGTGCTGTTCGTGTTCCTGCGCCGCTGGGTGCCCGCGCTGATCGTCGCATCGGTCATTCCGTTCGCGCTGATGACGGCGCTGGTCGGCATGGACGTGATGAAGGTGCCGGCCAACCTGATGTCGCTGGGCGCGGTGGACTTCGGCGTCGTCATCGACGGTGCGGTCGTGCTGGTCGAAGCGGTGATCGCGGCCCTGGCCGTGCACGAGGGGCGGATGCACGATCCGGGCCAGCGGGTCGACATGGTGCGTCAGGTCGGCAGCCAGACGGCGCCGGTCATCCTGTTCTCGATGACGATCATCGTCTGCGCGTTCATCCCGATCTTCACGTTCGAGCGCGTCGAAGGGCGGATCTTCACGCCGGTGGCGCTCACGCTGTCGCTGGCGCTGGTCGGCGGGCTGGCGCTGACGCTGACGCTGGTGCCCGCCCTGCTGTCGCTGGCGCAACGGCGCAAGCCGATCGATGAAGTCCACCTGCACTGGATGGAGCGGCTGCGCGGTGCTTATCGCGCGGCGCTGGCGCGGCTGCTCGGCCGATCGGGGCTGGCGCTGGGTGTCGCCGGCGCGATGCTGGCGATCGCGCTGGCGGCGGCGCCGCTGCTGGGTACCGAGTTCCTGCCCAAGCTGGACGAAGGCAACATCTGGCTGACGATCGGCATCGACCCGTCGTCGAGCATCGACAATACGCAGCGGATCGAGCGCCAGGTGCGCCAGACGCTGCTCGGCTTCGCCGAAGTGCGGCAGGTGATCGCGCAGGTGGGCCGCCCCGACGACGGTACCGATCCCAAGGGTCCGAACAACCTCGAAATCCTCGCCGACCTGCGCCCCCGCGGCCAATGGCGCTACTCGGACAAGGAGGCGCTGGTCGCCGCGATGAGCGAGCAGGTGCGCGCGATTCCGGGCGTGAAGACGAACTTCTCGCAGGTGATCGAGGACAACATCGAAGAGGCGTTGTCGGGCGCCAAAGGCGAGGTCGTCGTCAAGATCTATGGTCCGGACCTGCAGGTGCTCGAATCCAAGGGCAACCAGATCGCCGAGCGGCTGGCGCGCGTGCGCGGCGCGGTCGACGTGGCGGCGCTGCCGATCAGCGGCCAGGCCGAGATCCGCATCGAATGGGATCGCGACCGCCTGGCACGCTATGCGATGGCACCCGACGACGCGAATGCGCTGGTCCAGGCGGCGTTCGGCGGCAACCAGGTCGCGGCGTTCTACGACGGTGAACGGCGGCTGGACGTGACGCTGCGGCTGGCGCCGCAGGCGCGCAACTCGGTCGACGACATCGCGTCGCTGCCGATGCCGCTGCCGCCGGCCCCCGACGGCAGCGTGGCGACGGTGCCGATCGGCGAGCTGGCCCGCGTCACGATGCGCCAGGGCCCCGCGCGGATCACGCGCGAAGATGGATCGCGCAACCTGACGGTCAAGATGAACCTGAGCGACCGGGACCTGGGCGGCTTCGTCGCCGAGGCGCGCGAAGCGGTCGCGCGCGACGTGAGCCTGCCGGCCGGCTACCGGCTCGAATGGGGAGGCCAGTTCGAGAATCAACAGCGCGCGATGAAGCGGCTGCGCACGATCGTGCCGTTGACGCTGGGCGCGATCCTGGCGCTGCTGTTCATGGCGTTCCGCGAATGGCGGCCGGCGCTGCTGGTGCTCAGCGCACTGCCGTTCGCGATGATCGGCGGGCTGATCACGCTGGGGCTGGGCGGGCTGCATCTATCGGTATCGGCGGCGGTGGGCTTCATCGCGGTCGCCGGCATCGCGGTGCAGAACAGCCTGATCATGGTGCAGCGGATCCTCGAGAACCTGCGTTCGGGCCTGGCCGCGACCGACGCGATGCTCGACGCCGGCACATCGCGGATCCGGCCGATCCTGATGACGGCGA
Source organism: Pseudomonadota bacterium (assembly GCA_029779435.1). Lineage (GTDB taxonomy): Bacteria > Pseudomonadota > Gammaproteobacteria > Burkholderiales > Burkholderiaceae_E > JAKPAM01. The sequence continues at coordinate 24,438 of JAKPAM010000028.1, forward strand.
CGATCGCGTGCCTGGGCCTGCTGCCGGCGGCGCTGTCCCACGGCATCGGCGCCGAGACCCAGCGGCCGTTCGCGCTGGTGATCGTCGGCGGCGTGGTGACCGGCACGATGGCCTCGCTGATCGTGCTGCCGTTGCTGGCCAGCCGCGTGCTGCGGTCGCGCCGGACGGCCCGCACGGAATCCACGACGCAAGCCGGCGCCATGGCAGCCACGGCAGCGGCCGCATCGGGTGAAAAGCCGGATCCGGTCGCCTGATCCGCTGCGGGATCCGATTTTCCGGGCGGAGCCGCGACGCGGCCTGTCGCACCGGCGCCATAACGGCCACCCTTCAGGTCGCGCCACGCACCATTCGTCAGCGCATCTTGGCGCGGCGGACGGCCCGCGGCGGCATGGCTGGCAGACTGTCCGCAACACTTTTCCATCCCCCTGCCAGGCGCATGACGGCGACCCTGCTTCGCCCCGGGGCGGCTGCAGGATCGGCCAGCACCGCCTCTCCTGACACCGCCGGGCACCACGACGACGCGCTGCGGACCCTGCAGGTGTTCGATGCCGTGCTGGCGGCGCGCACGCTTCCTGCGGCCGCGGCCGCACTCTGTACACAGTTGGCCAGCCGTCTGGACGCCCGCCGCGTCACGCTCGGCTGGTGCGACGGCGACCGCTGTCCGCCGATCGGCGTGTCCGGCCAGGCCGACGCGCGGCTGCCGGCCGGACTGGCCGACGCCGTGCAGGCCGCGATGTTCGAGGCGATCGACCAGGGCGTCATCGTCGATTCGACGGCCGGCGGCGCCGACGCGCCGATCACGCAGATGGCGTGCGCGCTGGCGCGGGCTCAGCACGATGCGCGGGTCGTCACGATCCCGATCGGCCGCGACGGCAGCGCGCGCGGCGCGATCACCGTCGAGTGGCAGCCGGCGGATGCCGAACCGCCGGCGCGAGCCCACGCGATGCTGGCGGCCGTGGGCCATCTGGCGGCGGACCTGCTGCCGCTGCTCGAACGCGATGGGTGGCCGCGCTGGCGCCGCGTACTGGCCACGCAGGCCGGCGACCGCTCGGCCGGCGGCGCGGCGGGCAGCGAAAGCGCGCGGCAACGCCGTGCCTGGATCGTCGGGTCGTTGGCGGTCCTCATCATCGCGCTGGCGATTCCGCTGCCCCGCTCGCTCAGCGCGGACGCGCGGATCGAAGGCGCGATCCAGCGGATCGTCGCCGCGCCGGTGGACGGCTACCTGAAGGAGGTGCTGGTACGCCCCGGGGATCCGGTGCGGATCGGCCAGCCGCTGGCCCGCCTGGGCGAGCGCGATCTCGAGCTCGAACGCATGCGGCTCGCCAGCGAACTGGCGCAACGCCAGAGCGAGAAGACCGTGGCGCTGGCCAAGGCCGACCGCGCCGCGATGATGATCGCGCAAGCGCGGATCGACGAGGTGCGGGCCAAGCTCGATCTGATCGACCAGCAGTTGCAGCGGATGGTGCTCGAAGCGCCGATCGATGGCGTGATGATCGATGGCGACCAGGCGCGCACCGTCGGCGCGCCGCTCGAACGCGGCCAGCCGCTGTTCACGCTGGCGCCGGCGGACCGGCACCGGATCGTCGTCGAACTGGACGAGCGCGACATCGGCGATGCGCACGCCGGCCAGACGGGGACGTTGGCGCTGTCGGCATTGCCGTGGGACACCGTGGCGCTCGTCGTCACGCGGATCGGCGCGGCCGCGCGCGTCATCGATGGGCGCAACGTGTTCGAGATCGAGGCCGAACCCGTGACGGAGAGGAATACGGCCGCTGCGACGATGGCCGCCGGTCAGGCCGATAGCGGACCGAAACTGCGGCCGGGTCTGCGCGGCATCGCGCGGCTGGAGGCACCGGCCGCGTCATTGGGGCAGCGGCTGGTCCGCCGCGCGGCGCTGAGCGGGCGTCGCCTCGGATGGCGGTGGTGGCCATGAACCTGCTGCACGACCAATGGCACCGCGTGCGCGGCCTGACCCCGCGCTGGCGCCCGGGCACGCGCCTGGACCGTCAACCGGTACGCGGTGAATGCTGGTACCTGTTGTCCGACGAGAACGGCGGCACGACGGTCCGGCTGAACGCGCGCGCATACGCGATCGCCGGCCGCTGCGACGGCCAACGATCGCTGGACCAGATCTGGCAGGCGGTGCTCGCGCAGGACGATGGCGACGGGCACGGCGGTAGGCACAGCGGTAGGCACGGTGATAGGCACGACGGTGGACACGATGGCGATCACGATCGCGGTGTGACGACGCAGGGCGACGTCCTCGCGCTGGTGACGCGGCTGGTCGGTGACGGACTGCTCGACTGCGACGGCGCGATCGACGTGCTCGCGCTCGGCGACCAGACACGCGAGCAGCAGCGCCGGCAGCGCCGCGCGCGGCTGATGCCGTGGGCGATGCGGTTCGCCCTCGGCGATCCGTCGCGCGTGTTCGATCGCTGCGGCCCGCTCGCGCGCGCCCTGTTCGGTCCGGTGGGCGGCGCGGCCTGGCTGGCGCTGATCGCGTGGGCGGGCTGGCTCGCGTTCGAGCAGATCGGCGTACTGATGCGCGAAGCCGCGCTGGCCATGGCGTCGCCGTCGGCTTGGCTGCAAGCCTGGTTGATCTTCATCCCGGTCAAGGCCGTGCACGAGGCCGCGCACGCGCTGGCGATCGCGCGCTTCGGCGGGACGGTGCGCGAGGCGGGCATCGGATTGCTGCTGGGCATGCCGGCGCCTTATGTCGACGCATCGCACGCGCATCGATTCGGGTCCGGCCGCCATCGCGCGCTGGTCAGCGCCGCCGGCATCCTGGCGGAACTCGCGCTCGCCGCGATCGGCCTGCTGGTCTGGGCGAACAGCGACGCGGGCTCGCTCACGCACCGGCTCGCGCTGATCGTCGTGCTGACGGGCTCCGTCTCGACGCTGTGGTTCAACGCGAATCCGCTGGCGCGGATGGACGGCTACTACCTGCTGACCGATCTGCTGCGGCTGCCGAACCTGGCCGAACGCAGCGGCGCGTTCTGGCGCGAGCGGGCGCTGCGCGCGCTGCTCGGCACGCCGGTGCCGCAGCCGCTGGCGCCAGTCGCGCGCGAGACGCCGTGGCTCGCGCTGTACGCGCCGGCGGCCTGGGCTTATCGCGCCGCGCTATGCGCGTGGGTGACGATGTGGCTGGGCAAGGCCTATGCCCCGCTTGGCATCGCGACGGCCCTGGCGGCGACGGCCGGGCTCGTCATCGTGCCGATCGCGAAGCTGATGCGCGCCGCGTCGGCGCACGCGCGCGACCGCGGCCAGGACTGGCGGGGCCGGTTGCGCCTGGGCGCGGCGATCGCGGGCGTGGCACTGGTGGCATTCGGCGTCCCGCTGCCCGACCGCGTGGTCGCGACCGGCATCGTCTGGGTGCCCGAACCCGCGCAATTGCGCGCGGGCGACGACGGCTTCGTCGTGCGCGTGACGGCCTTCGACGGCCAGGCGGTGGCCGCCGGCCAGCCGATCGTCGAGCTGGACGATCCGCAACTGCATGCCGAGGCGCGGCGCCTGGACGCCGAGCGCGAACGGCTGGCCGTGTCGCGCAGCGCCACGCTGTTCACCGATCCGGCGCAGGGCGGCGTGTGGACCGAATCGCTGCGCCAGATCGACGAGCAGCGCGCCCGGCTGGACGAGCGGATCGCGGCGCTGCGCGCCGAGGCGCCCTCGGGCGGCAGACTGGTGTTGCCGTTCGCAGATGACTTGCCCGGACGGTTCTTTCGCCGCGGCGAGCGCCTCGGCGACGTGCTCGACGACGCCCGGCCACCGATCGTGCGCCTGGTGCTGGCCGAGCACGAGTTGACGCGCATCCCGGCTCGCGGCGCGGCGGTGCGGCTGGGCTTCGCGCACCAGCCCTGGCGCGCTGTCGACGCCGATTGGCTGCGCGATACACCGGCACCGATCGAACGCCTGCCCAGCGCGGCGCTGGCCACCGCCGCCGGCGGACCGATCGACGTCGATCCCGCCGACAAGGATCAGCTCAAGCCGCTGCGTCCGGTCTACGCGATCGAAGTGCGGGCGCGCGAGGCGGTGGCCGCTTACCCCGGCGAGCGCGTCGACGTGCGGATCGACTGCGGCTGGCGGCCGTTGGCGATGATGGCCGCGCGCGAGCTGCGTCATACGTTCCGCGCCGGCTTCTCGGCGCAGGCGATCTGATGCTCGCGCCGACCCTGTCCCTGCTCGTACCGAGCGCGTTGCGCAACCGTTTGTCTCCGGCCGCCGCGCGGCTGCCGCGACCCGGTCCGCTGTGGGGCGCCTATCCCGAGCGGACTGCCCACCCCGCTCGGCGCCGCCCGGTCCGGTGGCGAACGGCGTGGTCCGCCGAACGGGTCGCGCACGCCGTCATCCAACGGCTGGCCGACGGCCCCGAGCAGCCGCCATCGCTCGCCGCGACCCGCGCACGGCTCGCGCGCGATGGCCTCGCACAAGAGGCGGTGATCGAGGCGTTGACGGCGGTCTGCCGGATGATGGCCGATCGGGTCGGGCTGTCGCCGGTACGCGCGCAGGTGCTGTGCGCGGCGTTGCTGCTGCAGGGCCGTCTGGTGGAAATGGATACCGGCGAGGGCAAGACCTGCGCGGCGGCTCTGGCCGCCGCGGTGGCGGGCATGGCCGGCGCGATGGTGCATGTGCTGACGGCCAACGAGTACCTGGCCGCGCGCGACCGACAGGGGTTGGCGCCCTTGTTCGATGCGCTGGGCCTGCGCTCGGCCAGCGTCAGCGAGACCGACGAGGCCGCGACGCGGCGCGACGCTTATCGTGCGCGCATCGTCTACGCGACCGCCCGCTGCGTCGCCTTCGACGCGCTGCGCGACCAGCAGCACGGCAGCGCCGCGCGGCGCTCGCCGGTCGACGCGCTGGCCGAATCGTCGACGGAGGCGGCCGACCGGACCGGACCGCCGCTGCTGAACGGCTTGTGCATGGCCATCGTCGATGAAGCCGACAGCGTGCTGATCGACGAAGCGGGCATGCCGCTCGTGCTGTCCGAACCGGTCGACGACCCCTCGTTGCGCGGACGCGTATGGCGGGCGCTGTCGCTGGCGGGCCGCTTGTCGGCCGAGCAGGATTTCACGCCGGCCGAGGGCGTGCCCGGACAGTGGACGCTGACCGATGCCGGCCGCGAACGCATCACCGCATGGTCGGCGGCGTTCGGTGACGCATGGCGCCATCCGCTGTTCCGCAGCGAACTGATCGAACAGGCGCTGCAAGCCTTGCATGGCCTGAAACGCGACGTCGATTACCTGGTGCAGGACGAACAGGTCGTCATCATCGACGCGGCCTCCGGCCGGGCGGCCGGGCAGCGCCGGTGGTCGCGCGATTTGCACGCGCTGGTGGCGCTCAAGGAGCGGTTGCCGATTCCCACGGCGAACCGCACGATCGCGCGTACCACTTACCCCCGGTTGTTCGCACGCTATCACCACGTCTGCGGGCTGAGCGGCACCTTGCATGAATGTCGCGCCGAACTGCGGCGGCAATACGGACTGGCCGTACGGCGCGTGCCGCGTGCGCATCCATTGCGCCGACGCGTGCGGCCGATGCGCGTGTTCGCCAACCGTACCGCGCAGTTCGACGCGGCGATCCGCCGCGCCGGCCGGTTGGCGGCGCTGGGCCGCGCGGTGCTGCTGGTCACCGATTCGGTGCAGGACACGCAACGCCTGGCCGCGGCGTGCGCGGCGGCACGCCTGGCGGTGACCGAGCTGAGCGCCCCGCACGAGGCGATCGAAGCGCGGGTGATCGCCGAGGCGGGCCAACCGGGCCGGATCACCGTGACGACGCAGATGGCGGGCCGCGGTACCGACATCGCGCTGAGCGGCCGCGTGCGCGATGCCGGCGGATTGCACATCCTCAGCCTGCAGCACAACCGCAGCGCACGCGTCGACCGACAGGTGGCCGGCCGCGCGGCGCGGCGCGGCGATCCGGGCTCGTTCGAGTGCTGGATCCGTCTGGACGATTCACCGCTGGCGCCGGCCCGGCTGCCCATGGCGCTGCGCCCGCTCGGTTGGCTGGCGGCCCGCGCGGCGCGAACCGGGCGCGGTCAAGAAAGGGCCGCGACGCTGCTGCTGCGCGCCTGGCAATACTGGTGCGAACACGACGATCGCGACCGGCGCTCGCGACTGGACCGGCACGATCGGCACTGGTCGCGCGCACTGTCATTCACCCGTATCAAGGTTTGAACCGAACGACTCCTCGACGACGATGGCACATACCCTCTCGACCCCTCCCCGCCCGATCGATCCGTTCACGACCCGGCGTTCACGGGCCCGGCCCTGGCTGTTCCGCGCGGCCTGCGCAGGCTGGCTGATCGGCGCCTGCGGAGCCCACGCGGCACCGCCGGGCCCCGCCACGACGCTGCCGGCCGCGAACCTGCCGGCGGCGGCCGGACCTGCACCGGGCGCGATGGCCGCGCCCAACGCGGCCGGCGCAGCGAACGGCGCCGGCGCGGTGGTCCAGCGCTCCGCTTCCGCTTCCACTTCCGGTATCGGCCGTGCCGGCGCGTCGGCCATGACGGGTACCTCGGGCCTCGACTGCCTGATCGAGCCCGAGCACAGCGCCGACGTCGCTGCCAGCGGCAACGGTACGCTGGCCAGCGTACTCGTCGAACGCGGGCAAGCCGTGCGCAAGGGCCAGTTGCTGGCCACGCTGACGGACGACGTCGAACGGGCCGCCGTCCAGGCCAGCCAGCAGCGTGCCGCGAGCCACGAGGAAATCGCCGCCGCCGAGGTCGGCCTGGAGGTGGCTCGCGCGAGGTTCGCGCGCGTCAAGCAGTTGGCCGAGCTCGGCTACGGATCCGTTCAGGAACTGGACCAGGCCGAAGGCGAGGCTCGGATCGCCGAGCATCGACTGGGCCAGGCCCGCGACAACCGCGAGCAGGCGACGCGCCAGGCGCAGGTCGCCGAACGGCAACTGCAGACGCGGCAGATCCGCAGCCCGTTCGATGGCATCATCGCCGACCGCCTGCTGCAACCCGGTGAACGCGTCGACGGCCGGCCCGTGTTCCGCGTGCTGGCGCTGGACCGGCTGCGGATCGAGGTCATCGCCCCGTCATCGGTATTCGGCCTGATTCCGGAAGGCGCGCAGGTCAAGGTCGTGCCCGACGTGCCCAAGGCGATCGCCCATCCGGCCCGCGTCGTCCAGGCCGACCGCTACATCGATCCGGCCAGCGGCACGTTCCGGATGCGGCTGAGCCTGCCGAACAACGATCATGCGGTGCCCGCGGGCGTGCGCTGCAAGGTACTGGTCGACGACATGGCCGAACTTACCCCTGACGCGATAAGCGGAACGAATTCACGCCGTTGACGGCCGGTCATCAGTCGTTTGGCCATCCATCGACGATGCCAGCCGCCCGTCGTCCATCCGGCTGAACGATGACGAGGCTCGCGCATAGTCCGGACATGCGCGCAGTTCCGCTCACCCCAGGCGGCCTCCGGCCCGTCGTCGAGACCATGGCGGCCCGGATCCTGTATTCCGCCGATCCGGTCGGCGCCGCCATCGTCCCGGCGGTCGCCGCGCCCGTCAGCGTCATGCACGTACCCACGCAGGCCGTGGCCGGTACCGGCATGCAGACGCACGCCGAGCACGAACTGATCGTCGTCGACCGGCGGGTGCCCGATAGCGAACGCCTGATCGCGGACCTGCAAGCGCAGCGCGCCCAAGGGCGATCGATCGACATCCTGGCGTTGTCCGGCGACCGGGATCCGTTGACGGCGATCACCGAACGGCTGCAGGCGTCCGACCACCCGTTCACCGCGATCCAGATCCTGAGCCATGGCGAGCCGGGCGCATTGATGCTGGGAAACCTGCGCCTGGATGCCGACGCGCTGCTGGCGCACGCGGACCAGATCGCCGCATGGTCGGCCCACCTGACCGCCGACGCCGACCTGATGCTGTACGGATGCGATCTGGCGTCCAACGAATCGGGCCGGATGCTGCTGCGCGGACTGGCAGCGCTGACCGGCGCCGACGTCGCCGCGAGCACCGACCCGACCGGCAGCGCGAGCCTGGGCGGCAACTGGGCGCTGGAATACCAGATCGGCACGATCGACGCCTCGAGCG
>JAKPAM010000036.1 GCA_029779435.1 Pseudomonadota bacterium
GGAGGCCAGAGGGAGCGGTCGTCGCTGCGCGCCGACTGCCCTGCGGTACTCGGAAGGGGGTTGGCGCGGCCAACTCGCTGCATTCGCTGCGCTCATTACGCTCAAACAAGGGCCGCGAGTCAGAGGAACGAAGCGTGCTGCGCACGCCAACCCCCTTCCTGCGTTCCTCGGCGATCCCTATGGCCACCCGCCCCGCACCCACGACGGCAACGCCCGGCACCGGTGTCAGCACACGGTTTGCAATTCGTAGACCACGATCGGCTGTGCGTCGATGCGCCTGCCGTCCGGCCAGTCATCCAACTCGTGTTGGCAAGCTCCGGTCGTTCCATTCGTATTGGGAAGCGCCGGCCGTTCCACTCGTGTCGTGCGATATCCGAGCAATGGATGACATCGCTCGGATGCCGACAGGGCACTTCACCCTTGAACGACAATGGCTCCGAGGAGTCGACGGGTGTGGGCGGGGCGGCGACCGATTACGAGCGGTCTCGTTGGGCGCCGCCCCGCTCACACCCGGCGGCGCCGGTCGTGACGAGCCTATGCAGAGGTCCGCGGCAACGCGCCGATGCATCCGGCGGCGCCGGCCGTGACAAGCTGACGCAAAGGTCTGGGGCAACGCAATAAAGCACCCGGTGGCGCCGGCCGTGACAAGCCCACGCAGAGGTCTGCAGCAACACACCGATGCACCCGGCAGCACCGATCGTGACAAGCCTACGCAGAGGTCCGCAGCAACGTGCTCACGTATCCGGCGGGGTCGGTCATGACAGACCGGCGCAAAGCTCGACAGCAACACCTGTGATACCCCACCAACAGCCCAAGCACGATCGACAAGATCGAGAGACTTTGAAAAGATGGCTCTGAAGGTGGGGTTCCGCCGCCTCGTACCAAGCCTTGCCGCGCTGCTCGTCATCGGGCTGACCGTATCGCTCGGCAACTGGCAGGTCCGCCGCGCGCACGAGAAGCAGGCGATCGCGCAGCGGCAAGCGCAGGCACTGTCGCTACCTCCTCTGTCATTGAACGCCCGGCCGGCGGCCGAGGCCGGGCAGGCGCCCGATCCGGCTCGTCGCATCGTCGCGCGCGGCCGTTTCCTGGCCGGCAAATCGATCCTGATCGACAACCGGACGCACGAGGGCATCGCGGGCTTCCACCTGTTGACGCCGCTCCAATTGGAGACCGGTTTGGAAACAGAATCGGGCGCCGCCCCGATCGTGCTGGTCCTGCGCGGCTGGGTGCCCAGCAACCCGGCCCAGCGCTGGGCGTGGCCCGACTTCCGTACGCCGGACGGGCTCGTCGACGTCGAGGGTGAGCCGCAGGCCGAACTACCGCAAGCGCTCCAACTGGGCCGTGAGTCGGCGCCGGGGCCCGGCGATCGGATTTGGCAGTTTTTTGCGTACGACAAGTACGAACATTGGTCCAGCCTGGCTGTCGAACCATTTATCATTCGACAGACCTCGAACCTCGATGATGGCTTGACTCGGGACTGGCCGCAGGCTGGCTCGGACGTCGATCGCCACTACGGCTACGCGTTCCAGTGGTACGGCATGGCCGTCGCCACCGTGGTGTTGTGGATTTGGCACGGGCGCCGCCGCCGGTCGCGCGGTGAGGTTCGCCATTAGTCAGCTTCGGCCCGCGCGCGCCCACCGCCCGCCGCGCGTCGCGGCATCGTTGTGCAAGGATTTCCCTGGAGGAATGGAACCGTGATCGTCGTAACCGGAGGGGCCGGGTTCATCGGCTCGAATTTCGTGCTCGATTGGCTGGCGTCATCGGACGAGCCCGTCGTCACGGTGGACCTGTTGACCTACGCCGGCAACCGCGACAACTTGAAGTCGCTCGATGGCGACCCGCGCCATACCTTGGTACAGGCGGATATCTGCGATCGCGCTGCGATGGATCGGGTCCTGGCCGAGCACCAGCCGCGCGCGGTGCTGCATTTCGCCGCCGAGAGCCACGTCGACCGGTCGATCCTCGGTCCGTCGGCGTTCATCAAGACCAACGTCGAGGGCACGTTCACGCTGCTCGAAGCCTCGCGCGCCTATTGGTCGGCGCTGTCGGCCGAGCGCCAGGCGGCGTTCCGCTTCCTGCATGTGTCGACCGACGAAGTCTATGGCTCGTTGGGGCCGCAGGATCCGGCGTTCGTCGAGACGCGCGCGTATGAGCCCAACAGCCCGTACAGCGCGTCCAAGGCGGCGTCCGACCACCTGGTACGGGCCTGGCACCATACTTATGACCTGCCCGTGCTGACGACCAACTGCTCGAACAACTACGGTCCGTTGCAGTTTCCCGAGAAGCTGATCCCGCTGATGATCGTCAAGGCCAGGTCAGGCGACCCGCTGCCCGTCTATGGCGACGGCATGAATGTGCGCGACTGGTTGTACGTCACCGATCATTGTTCGGCGATCCGCGAGGTGCTGGCCCGCGGCCGGCTCGGCGAGACGTACAACGTCGGCGGCTGGAATGAGAAGCCGAACATCGAGATCGTGCAGACGATCTGCCGCCTGCTCGACGAACTCGCGCCCGATCCGAAGGGGTCGCATTCGCGGTTGATCACTTATGTCAAGGATCGCCCCGGCCACGATCGCCGCTACGCGATCGACGCGCACAAGATCGAGCGCGAACTCGGCTGGCGCCCGGCCGAGACCTTCGAGACCGGTATCCGCAAGACGATCGAATGGTATCTGGCCAACGAGGCCTGGGTCTCGCGCATCACGTCCGGCGCTTATCGCGACTGGCTCGACGACAACTACGGCAAGCGGGGAAATTGAGCGATGGCGAACACCTTCAACCGCCGGGTCACCGACCGCCAGGCAGCGCCCGTATCGGATCGCCGCGGGATCGTACTGGCCGGCGGGGCCGGGACACGGCTGCACCCGTGCACGCTGGCCGTCTCGAAGCAACTGATGCCGGTCTATGACAAGCCGATGATCTATTACCCGGTGACCACGCTGATGCTGGCGGGCATCCGGGAGATCCTGATCATCTCGACGCCGCAGGACACGCCGCGCTTCGAGCAACTGCTCGGCGACGGACAGGAATGGGGCGTGCGTTTCCAGTACGCGGTGCAGCCCGAGCCCAACGGGCTGGCGCAGGCGTTCGTCATCGGCGAGTCGTTCGTCGACGACAAGCCCAGTGCGCTCGTGCTCGGCGACAACCTGTTCTATGGCCATCAGCTCGCGACCGACCTGGCGGCGGCCGGCGAGCGCGCGAGCGGCGCGACGGTGTTCGCTTATGCGGTGACCGATCCCGAGCGCTATGGTGTCGTCGAGTTCGATGGCCAGGGCCGCGCGATCAGCCTCGAAGAGAAGCCGTCGGCGCCCAAGAGCCGCTATGCGGTGACGGGGCTGTACTTCTATGATCGGCAAGTCTGCGGGCTGGCGCGCGACTTGAAGCCGTCGGCACGCGGCGAGTACGAGATCACCGACCTGAACCGGTTGTATCTCGAACGCGGACAGCTCGACGTGCAAGTGATGGGTCGCGGCCATGCATGGCTCGATACCGGGACGCACGAGTCGCTGCTGGCGGCCGGCCAGTTCATCCAGACCGTCGAGCAGCGCCAGGGCCTGAAGGTCGGCAGCCCCGAGGAAGTCGCATGGCGGCAGGGCTGGATCGACGACCAGCAACTGCGCAAGCTGGCCCAGCGGCTCGGCAAGAGCAGCTACGGTAAGTATCTCGAGACGCTTCCGAGCGAAAGGATTTTTTGAGGATGCGCGCGATTCCCACTCCGATTCCCGATCTGGTCGTCATCGAGCCGAAGGTGTTCGGCGACGAACGCGGGTTTTTCTTCGAGAGCTTCAACGAGCGGGTGTTCACCGAGCTGACCGGCCAGACGCCCAGTTTCGTGCAGGACAATCACTCGCGCAGCGCGCGCGGCGTGCTAAGGGGCCTGCATTACCAGATCCAGCAGGCGCAGGGCAAGCTCGTGCGCGTCGTGCGCGGCTCCGTCTACGACGTCGCGCTGGACCTGCGCAAAGGCTCGCCGACGTTCGGTCGATGGCATGCCATCGAGCTCAGCGAGGACAATCACCGGATGTTCTGGGTACCGGCCGGGTTCGCGCACGGTTTCGTCGTCACGTCGCCGGTCGCCGAGTTCCTGTACAAGACCACCGACTACTGGGCGCCGCCGCACGAGCGCTGCATCGCTTGGAACGACCCGGATCTGGCGATCGATTGGCCGCTGGACGGCATCGAACCGCAGTTGTCGGCCAAGGACCAGCTCGGCACGCGGCTGCGCGACGCCGAGGTTTACCCGGTCGGCTGGACCGCCTGAAGCCGGGCACGAGCAAAGGCACAGGCACAGGCACAGGCAAGGATAAGGACAGGTCGATGAAACTTCTCGTCGTGGGCGCCGCCGGACAGGTGGGCTGGGAATTGCAGCGGTCGCTGCAGCCGTTGGGCACGGTAATCGCGGCGCGTCGGCAGGACATCGACCTGTCGCAGCCCGAGACGATCGGCGCCCGGATCGATGCGCTGGCGCCCGACGTCATCGTCAATGCCGGCGCCTATACGGCCGTCGACAAGGCCGAGAGCGACGAGGCGACCGCGTATCGCGTCAATGCCGAGGCGCCCGGCGAACTCGCGCAAGCGGCGCGACGTCGCGGCGCGCTGCTGGTCCACTATTCGACCGACTACGTGTTCGATGGCAGCCAGCCGACGCCTTACCGCGAGACGGATCCGACCTGCCCGCTCAACGCTTATGGCCGCACCAAGCTCGCGGGCGAGCAGGCCATCGCGCAGGCCAATGGGGATTGGCTGGTGTTTCGCACGACCTGGGTCTATGCGTCGCGGGGCGGCAACTTCGCGCGGACGATCCTGCGGCTGGCCGCCGAGCGCGATGCGCTGTCGATCGTCGACGACCAGTTCGGCGCGCCGACCTCGGCCCGCTTCCTGGCTGATGCGACCGCGCGGATCGTCGCGCAGGCACAGGCCGAGCGGAGCCAGCAGCGCTTCGCGTCAGGGCTGTTCAATCTGAGCGCGGGGGGGCGGACGTCATGGCATGGGTTCGCGCGCGCGCTGATCGACGGCGCACGGGCGCGTGGACAAGTCCTGAAGGTCGGTGAGGTATCCGGCATCCCGGCCGCGCAATATCCGACGCCGGCGCGCCGACCAGCCAACTCGCTGCTGTCGCACGAGGCGCTGGCCGCGCGCTTCGGCATCGTGCCGCCGCCTTGGGAGGCAGGGGCCGATCTGGTGCTGGGCGAATTGTTTCCCGGTTAGCGCTCTGGTCGCGCCGGGGCGATCTTGGCGGGATCAGCGGAGATTAGCGGGAACAAACCCTGGTGGCGAGGATCGGTGTCGCGGAGTGGTGCGAGCTTCCGATTCACGATTCGCGGGTGATCAGATCCTGATCTGAACAGGCGCTGCCTGGCCCTGCGTGGCGCTGCCTGGCCTGGTGAGCGGAGGACGGGGCCGCCGCCAGCGTACGCCAGCCGCCGCCCGTCGAACGGCATGGCAGCGGCACGAGTCGTTCTTCGCGCTTCGTCGGCTCGTGGTCAACCAGCGGTCGCGCTATGTTCCTTAGGGCGATTCGCGACGCCATTGCCGGTCGCCGCCGTAGGCGTCCCGCTCGAGCTCGTGGTGCCGGGCGGCATGGCCGATGCATCACCAAGGACCGCCGGAGGCGGCATCGCGGCCACGACCGGCTCGATCGCCAGCGGCGCGCGATGGCGATCGCCCTTAGGGTCGAGGAACACTTTCTCGTAGGCTTCGGTCACCGCATCCCAACTGAACTCGGCCAGCGCGCGCAATTGACCTCGCATGCCGTTCTGGCGCATCTTGTCGGGGTTCTCGAGCGCCCATTGCAGCTTGGCGAGCAGGTCGTCCGTGTTGCTTTTCTCGAACAGCAGGCCGGTATCGCCGACGACGTACTTGTTTTCGACGATGTCGCTGCAGATGATCGGCGTGCCCAACGCCATGTTCTCGAGCACGACCGGCGACAGGCCCTCGATGTCGGACGGCTGGATGTACGCATAGCAGTTCTTCATCAGGCCATGCGTCTTAGCGCCGTACAGGAAGCCGGGGAACATGATCCGCGGATCCTTCGTCGACATCGCCTTGCGTTCGAAATCCGACGGGTTCGGCGCGCCGCCGACCAGCACGAGCTTCTTGTCGGTGGCCAGCCGTTCGAACGCGGGAATCAGATACTGCAGGCCCTTATCGGGAATGAAGCGGCCGACGAACAGGAAGTATTCACCGGGCCGCAACCCCAGTTCCTGCAGGATCGATTCGTCGACGTCGTCGTCCTTGACCTCGCTGCCGAACGGGATGAAGTCGAACGTCTTGTTGAACTTCTTCTCGAAATCGGCCTTGCAGAAGATGTTGTCGATGATCACGCCGTGCGGCCCATAGGCGGTCAGGAACTGCGTGGCCCACAGGTACGCCTTGGCGTACCACGGCCACTTGTCCCGCTTCCAGTCGACGCCGTCCTGGCTCAGGAACACCTTCTTGCCGAACAGCCGCAGGATCAGCGCGAACGGGCTGTTGCCGCCGTTCTGCATGTGGACGACGTCCGCGGTGTTGTGGCGGATGATGTCCCAGGTGGCCTTGGCCGAGTGGGCGAACGTGTCGAAACCCTTCTTGCGCGTCGGCGTATAGAAGTTTTTCGTGATGACGCCCTTGTACTCGTCGCCGATCGGTTGCTCGCCCTTGAACAGCCGGTTGTACGCGACGACCTGGTGGCCGCGCGCGACCAGCCGCGGATACAACTCGAGCGCGAACTTGTCGGCGCCGGCGCAACCGGGACGGAGCGGGATCGAGCGAAACGCGAAAGTGGCAATTCTCATGAGAAAACTTCTATAGCGATGCGCGCATCGCGAATTTACAGGTAACCGGCGTATGCCTCGTTCACATACTGTTTCAAAGCGACGCGCCAGTCACGCATCTGATTCAACTTGCGAAGCTCGAGCTTCCGGTTGATCAGGCGCTCCGAATCCGGGCGAGGCGCATAGAACTCCTTTGCGAAGAACGATGAGCTGACCTCGTTGATCTTGACCTTGTCGGTGAGATTCAGCACTTTGATCAGCTCGTGCGCGACTTCGAGCCGGCTCGTGACGCCCTCGCAGACCATGTTGTAAAGACCCCAGTACTCATTCTCGAGCAGGGCCTGCACATTGGACGCGAAATCGAATGTATAGGTCGGCGTCCCCAGCTTGTCGTGGACGATGTTCAGTTCCTTGCTACCCGCCTTGAGCTGCTTCATCAGCTTCTGGATGAACTTCTTGTCCTTGCGCGGACCCCCTCCCATCATCCAGCCGGCGCGGCATACCAGATGACGGCGGGCATTCTGCATCACGTACTGCTCGCCCATGTACTTGGAGCGAGCATAGTGCCCCAAGGGGTTCGGCAGATCCCAGTCATCGAAAACTTCTTTGGATCCGTCAAAAATTCCGGCAGTGCTGATGTAGAGCAGCGGAATGTCGAGCTTGTTCGCGATCCAGACCGCGTTTTCGACCGACGTCGTGTTGGTCGCGTATGCATCCTCGACGTTCGATTCGCAATACTCGAGGTCCGTGTGGGCGCCCAGATGGAAAAGGAAGTCGGGTTTATACGACTCGACATCCTTGCGATAGGCTTCCAGGTCCCGAAAATCCAGGAACGACAGCCAGTTCTCGTTGACGTCCTTGTCCGTGCAGCGCAAATCGTGCTGTTGTCCGAAAACCGAGTGGAAAGCCTGGCCGAGCATGCCACCGCAGCCGGCGATATAGATCTTTTTCAAGGAATGACTCTCGTGAAGAGATGACCTCGGACCAGTATTTCACACGGGTCGGGTCTGTATAGTGGAGGAATCCACGAACGTTGCAGGCGACGCGACGATCGGCATTGTTTGACCCGGAGGATTCCGGCCGGCATCGGCCGTTCCCACTCAAACCGGGCATACCGGTTCGAGCACGCGCTCGGGCAGTTTGACGCCGAGTTCCGCGTACAGCTTGTACATGGACTCGACGTATTTCTGGCGGTTGAAGCCGCGTTCGACGAATCGCCGCCCCGACCGCCCCATTTCGGCGACCTGTGCGTCGGGTGTGGCGTGCACCTGGGCCAGCCGCTCGGTCAGCGCGGCGAGGTTGCCGCTTTCGAACAGCCAGCCGCTCTCGCCGGGGCGAACCATTTCGGGAATCCCGGCGATGTGCGCACCGATGACCGGCTTGCCCATCGCGAAGGCTTCGAGCACGCTGATGGGCGCATTCTCGTAGCTTTCGGATGGCAGCACCAGCGCGCGCGCATCGCGGATCAGGTCGAACAGTTTGCTGCCCGTCTGGTAGCCGAGCAGTTCGATTCGCCCGTCGGTGCCGGCGAGCATCTGCTGAAACGATTCCATCAGCGGGCCGGTGCCGGCGATCTTGAGCCGGACCTTGGCCCGCTGTGCGGCGCTGATCAGCGTCGCGATACCCTTCTCAGGGCTTAGCCGTCCGACGTAGACGAAATAGTCACCCGGCTGGTAGCCGGGTTCGTGCAGATCGACGTCGATGAAGTTCGGGATATAGGTGAAGATCTCCGGCGGCCAGCCCCATTGCTCGAACTTGCGCATGAAGAACTTGCTCGGCACGACGATCCGGTTCAGGTTGCGCCGGTAGCTGTCGAGCACGCGATGCACGGTGGCCTCGGCCGCCACGATCACGCTGGCCGCCAGCGAATTCTGCACGCAACGGTTCTTGATCGTCTCGAGGTAATTGCCGCCCTTGCAGCGCTCGCAGACGCCGGTACGGTTCAGCATCTTGTTGTTCGGGCACGCGATCTTCAGGTCGTGCGCCGTCATCACCGTCGGGATGCCGGCCTTGCGCAGCACCGGCAGGATCGATGGCGAGAAGTGGTGGTAGATGTTGTGCAGGTGCGCGACGTCGGGCCGGAAATCGGCCAGCAATTGGCGCAGCTTTCGCTGCGCCTCGAACGAATAGACGACCTTGCCGGCCTTGATGACCTTCTGCCCGAACGAATAGTCGTGGCCGAATTGCAGTTCGTCGATGAAGTACCGGGACCAGGGCGTCGGCAGGTTCTTCGGATAGTGCATCGAGAAGAAGCCGTTCTCCCAGCCATGGGCCTCCATCAGGGCCGCGTGCGAGAAATAGACGGCGTCGGCGCCGCCTCGCACGTAGTGATAGCTGTTGACGTTCAATAACCGCGGCACATTCGGTCCTGCAAGCGTAAGGGGACGGGACACCGGTCCGCGGGAGCGGCCGGCGCCGGCATCGGTTCAAGCCTTGTCGGGGACGCCCCGGCGCGTCAGCGACCGGGCCCAGTTCAGATCCTGTACGTCGACGACCTTCAATCCATAGACGAGCCCGCAGAACAGCAGCGTCGACAGCACGATCGCAGCCGGCAGCGCGGCCGGAGCCGGCAGGGCCTGGCCGGCGAGCCAGCCCAGCGCCCCGGCCAGCAGCATGCTCAGCGTCAATCGTGCCCAGCGAGACAGGTCCAGGTGGACCGGCAGGCCCGCGCTGCGCAGCGCGTGGATGACGATCGCCACGAAGATCACGTCGACGACGCATACGATCAGCGGCGCGACGTGCGGATGGCCGACCAGCGGCATCAGCGTGATCAGCATCGGCGGTATCAGCAGGCACGAGAACGCGCCGCGCAGGTACGCGCCCGATTGGCCGGCCGTATAGCACAGCAGTTCGATGCCGCGGCGCACCGAATGGCCGATCAGCAGCAGCAACAGCGTCGCGAACAGCCACGGCGGCGACACGACGTTGTGGTTCGACAGCAGGCCGACGATCATGTCGCCGGCCGCCATCGCGACCGTCAGCCCCGCGGCGAGCACGATCAGGTTCGCGTCGAGCATGCGGTTGACGTCACCCATCAGCACTTTGAAATCCCGTCCGGCGCCCTCATAGCGGCCGATGGTAGCCGGTCGCAGCACGCCGTAGAACATGTCCATTGGTAGATACTTGCGGCTGGTCTCCATCAGCTTGCACACGAAGCCGAAGGCCGCCGTCGCGTCGGCGCCCAGGTAGCGGGCCACCAGCGCGGTGGTCAGCTCGGTGCCGGTCAGCATCATCAGCAGGAAGCTGCCGTACGCGCTGGCCGCGAGCCGATACGAGCGGCGATTGAACCAGGCCGACAGGTCGGCGGACGCATTGGGGCGCGAACGCTGCTTGAGCACCAGGTCGATAAGCGCGCAGGCGGCGATGACCAGCGCGAAGATCGACGCGGCGATCTCCAGAGACGCGATGTGCGTGGCGTCGATCTCGTGCGACATCGCCATCATCGCCAGCACGCCGCCGAGCACGATGACCGTTCGGACGATCTGCGAGACCTGGACCGCGCGCTGGCGCAGCAGCGCCGACAGCATCTGGTCCCGCAGCATCCGCGTCGGCCCCTCGATCACCAGCACCAGCGCGTACAGCTCGAGGACGCGTGGGGAGACGACGCCCGACATCGCTGCCGAAAGGGGGCCGCTGAACAGCCAGCCACCGGTCGCCAGCAGCAGGTACGGGACGATCACGATGACGTTGAGCCAGCCGATCGCGTGCCGCAACTGGCGGCGCGATCCGTTGACGTTGATTCGCGTCAGCGAGGTCTGGATGAACCAGTCCATGCCGCAGGTGCCGAGCACGATGCCGATCTCGAGCATCGCCGCCCCTGCGACGTAGGCCGCGTATTCGGGGCGCGGCATCACCGCGGCGAGCAGCAGGATCAGCAGGAAGGTCAATGGCGCGCTGATCGCCTTGCCCAGCGCGAAGGCCTTGATGCTCGATTTGATCCGCGCCGTCGAGTAGCGCTCGACGCGCGGCGACGCGGACTCGGCGTCGTCCTCGTGCGTCCTTGCCTGGCGGCGGCCTTCGTCGGGCGAGCCGGGCGGTCGTTGCGGGACGTCCATCGATCGGGTTCTCAGCCTCGCTTGAGTATCGCGCGGCGAGGACGGTCCTGT
Source organism: Pseudomonadota bacterium (assembly GCA_029779435.1). Lineage (GTDB taxonomy): Bacteria > Pseudomonadota > Gammaproteobacteria > Burkholderiales > Burkholderiaceae_E > JAKPAM01. Next base: position 10,859 of record JAKPAM010000036.1, read on the forward strand.
CCGACCAGGTCGGAGAAGTGTTGGGCCACGTAGTGGCCGAGCTTGTCGTAGCTGCGGTGGTCGCGCACGTAGCCGTGCCCCTTGGTGGCCATCGCCTTGGACTGCTCGGGCGAACGCAGGCACTCGACGACTGCGTCGGCGAAGCTCTCGGGCGTCAGCGGAACGCACCATCCGCCGTCGCTTTCGTTGATGACCTTGGCCTGGTCGGGCTGGTCGTTGCAGACGACCGGCACGTTCAGCGCCAGGTATTCGACGGCCTTGGTCGGCGACGCGTCCTCGAGCAGTTCGCTGCGTAGAAAGGGCGACAGTCCGACCTCGGCGTGGCGGGCCAGCCCGAGGCCGACCGCCTGGTTGACGCGGCCGGTCAGGTAGACCCAGTCGGTCGCGCCTTTTTCGACCGCGTAGGCCTTGAGCCAGCCCTTGTCGCTGGGCTCGTCGGCCTCGCCGATGATCATCAGCCGGAAATCCGGGTAGATCTTGGAGACGCGCAGTGCCGTGTCGACCAGGATCTCGGGTTCGCGATAGCGATCCAGCGTGCCCAGGTACACGCCCAGACGGCGACCCACCAGCTCGGGGGGTAGCGGGTCGATGGCCGGCGGCAGGTTCTCCATGTCGACGCCCATCGGTACCGGGCACACGCGATCGTGGTTCATGCCCTTTTCGCGCAGCTTGACGACCATCGTGTCCGACTGCGCGAACACCCAGTCCGCGCGGCGTACCTGCACGCGATAGAGCAGGTGGTAGCCGAGCGTGCCGCGCAGCCACGTGTAGAGCCGGCGCGCCGGGCCGACCGATCCGTCCTTGAGCCGGGCGAGGCGCAGGTAGGCCTCGGGCAGCGGGAACGAGACCCAGGACACGAAATGGATGCCGGCCAGACGCGCGGCCATCAGTCCGATGACGCCCAGGATCGGCTTGTCTCGTACGACCAGTGCGTCATAACCCTTGAAGCACAGCCGGAACAGGCTCAGCATCTGCAGCACGTCAGCCAGCATCAGCTTGAACTTGGAAGACCCGTAGCGCAGCAACCGCTGGCCGCCGCCCCATTCGGGCGTCTGGTCGACAGGGACTTCGGTGACGCCCAGCAGATCGCTGGTCACGCCGTTGCGCGGCAGGTACTTGCCGAACAACACCTTGACATCCGAGCGGAACGTGGGATGCGGCTCGGCCGTCGTGAACAACAAACGGACGGGCCTGTTCATCGGGCTTCTTTCTGTCGCCAGCGCCAAGCGACCATCCCCAGGGTAATAGCCATCAATACTTCCATACTCGGCGCAGACAAAGGCTGTTCACCGGCGAGGAGGAAGACCATCAACGTGCTGATCGAGGCGAGAAGGGTTCGCAGCAACGCACGATCCCGTCCTGGATCCGCCTGCGCGATCAATCTGATGGTGGTGAACCAGGCCAAGACCAATATCGAAATATACATCAGCGTCCCGACCAGCCCGACGTCCCACAGCAGCGTCGAGATCGCCGTCAGCCCGATCGCGAAGCCCGGGTAGCGGAGCGCGAGATGGCCTTCGGCTTCGGTGCCCGGCGCGCTGAACGAAGCGCCCAGACCATGGCCGAACATCGTTTCGATCGGGTTGTTCGCGCCATGCTGGTTCCACCAGTAAGGCACGACGGTCGTGCGGTTCAGGCTGGCGCCGGTGTAGTAGCCGGCTTCGCCGAAGTTGTATTGCAAATTCTCGTCCAGCCGTTGCTCGAACGTCATCGGCCGGTCGTCGACGGCCTGCACCGATACGTACACATAAGTCAGCGCCGCGAGGCCGACCAATGCAACGACCGAGCCCAGGGCGAATACCACTGGTCGCTTACGGACCAGATCGCCATACACGGCCAGCAGTGCGACCGGCAGCATCACCAGCGCCAGCTTCGTCTCGCCCAGACCCAGCGGCAGCAGGATCAGCAGCAGCAGCGCCGCGCCCATCGGCAGGCTGACGACCTTGTCGCGCCACATCGCCAGCACGCCGACCAAGCATACGATCAGGAAATACGCCATCACGTTGCTGTTGCCGCCGCCCATCAGTTCGGCCTCGAAAGTGCCAGCCACGATGTCGATCGGTACCACGCGGTTCGGCATGTTCAGCCGCATCGGCATCAATACGATGTACTGGTACAACGACATCGGCAATTGCAGCAGCGCGATGAACAGCAGGAACGCGGCCCAGCGATAGATCGTCCGCTTGTCGATCGGCACGATCGCTAGCGCGAACATCAGGCCCCAGAACTGGAACTGCCGCTTGACGGCGGTCATCTCGACGCCGAGGCTTCCCTCGCTGAATGCCAGCATCAGCAGCGAGAACGGCAGGTAGATCACCGCGATCCAGATGAAGCCCGGCAGCGGCGGCCGGTCCATTCGCCGGTCGGTGCCCGCATACAGGATCGCCGCGCCCAGCAGGAAGAAGCCCAGCAGCGAGAACAGCCACGGCACGCGGTTGAGCTGCGGATAGAACAGCAGCAGCGGGCCGGTCAGGATCAAGGTCCCGAAAAGGATCAGCCAGACGACGGAGGGCACCGCACTGAGCAGCACCAGCCCGATGACCAGGCCGACCGTCATCGCGATCAGCATCAGGTTGCCGCTGGCGACCACGACGCCGCTGACGACGGCGGCGAACAGGAAGCCGGCCATCACCGCGAACGAGACGAGTTGCTGCGGTGAGGTCAGTGCGTGGAAGTCGAAGGACCGTCGCATCAGGGGTCTCGGTCTTGCTCGGCGATGCCGCGGGAGTCGGAGCGGGGGCGCTTATTGCGAGTTCAGCGTGGCGCCCAGGATCTGAATGCCCGAGTTCGACATGATGCCGGCCAGTTGCGACAGCTCGGCGGCACGCGTCTTGTCCTTCTTGCCGACCAGCAGCACGGCGCGCGTGCGCTGCGCGACCACGTGCGCGTCGGACGCCTCCTGCGCCGACGGCGTGTCGACCAGGATCACGTTGTAGCGGCTCGAGAAGTAGTTGAGCAGATCGGCGAATTCGTGGCTGCCCAGCAGTTCCTGCGGATTCGGCGGTAGCGGCCCCGACGGCAGCACCGACAGGTTGCGGATGTTGGGCACGTCGACGACTTCTTCCATGCCCGCGCGCCCGGCCAGCACGCCGGACAGTCCCATCTTGTTCTGCAGGCCGAAGATCTGGTTCTGCGTCGGGTGGCGCAGGTCGGCGTCGATGACCAGCGTGCGTTCGCCGAGCTGCGCGAACACGACGCCCAGGTTGGCCGTGATGAAGCTCTTGCCGTCGCCGCGATCGACACTGGTGACCGCCATTGACGTCTGGCCCGGCGATCCGTCGAACCAGCGCAGCATCAACTGGCTGCGCAGGCCGCGCAATGCCTCGACGAAAGGCGAGTTCGGATTGAACGCCGCGACGACTTTCGTCGGCAGCGTCAGGCTGCTGGTATCGACCTGCGAGTAGCCGTACTGCTGCGACAGCGCATCCTCGACGTCCTTGGGCCGCGCGAACCCCAGCTTGATCGCGATCTCGCCGAAGCGCTGGTTCGGCGCGCTTTCCTGCTCCTGCAGGACCAGGTCCACCTGACCCGGGTTCATCCGGCCCTGCCGAACCAGGATCTGACCGATTTTCAGTTCTTTGGCGCTGGAAACCTGGTCGATCGCGGTGGAAGTGGGCTGCATGGTCTTCGGGATAACGTTCAAGTCGGACACGGGGGACCTCAGGATAGCGGGTTGTCGGCGGTGGGCGCGTCGGCTGGCATCAATTGCCCAGGCGCAGCGTCGGCGGCCGCATCGTCGGGCCGGTACTGCCGATCAGGCGCTGCGGACGGGTCGACGACGCCGAGGGCAGCACGGCGAGGACCGGCACGCCGCTGGCTTGCAGCAAATCTTCGGGGTCGCGCAGCGGACGCTGGACGACTTCCATCGTCAGGGCGGCCAGGATCGCGATGATCAGGCCCAGGATCGCCCCGATCACCGTGTTCAGCACCGGCTGCGGACGCGAGGGCTCGGTCGGCACCGTCGCGCGCGTCAGGATCGAGACGTTGGAAGCGCGGTTCTGGCTTTCGAGGCTGGTTTCGTTGTACCGCTGGGTCACGACGTCGAGCGCGCGCTGGGCGCTCTGCACCTCGCGCTCGAGCACGCTGAGCTGGTCGCGGGACGCGCGCAGCTTCATCACCCGGGCCTTCTGCGCCTCGACCGCGGCGCGCAGCTCGGCCTCGCGCTGCACGTTGACGGTGTTCAGCGACGTGATGCTGCCGGCGACGCGGGCGGTCTCGGTGTTCAGGCGGCCGCGCAGGCCTTCGACCTCGGCCTGGGCGCTCATGTACTCGGGGTGGTTGTGGCCCAGCCGTTGGGACAGTTGCTCGAGGCGGGCTTCGGCGCGGCCTAGGTCGGCCTTCAGCGTCTGGATCAGCGGGTTGGCGACGACGTCGGGCATCGAGTCGCGGTTGCTGCGGCCCAGCGTGTCACGGCGCGAGCGGCTCTCGCCGAGCGCCGTCTGCACGACGACCAGTTGCTGCGACAGCTCGTTCAGGCGGTTGTTCTCGACGTCGTAGCGCTCGTCGGTGGCCACGATGCCGCTGGCCTGCTGCGCGGCGGACAGCTTGGACTGCGCCTGCTCGAGCTGCTGGCGGGCCGTCTTGGACTGTTCTTCGAACCAGACGCGGAAATTCTTGGCCGGCTCGGTCTTCAGGTCGACCGACGCGGCGACATACGAATCGGCGAACGCGTTGACGATCCGTTCGACGAGGACGGGGTCGGTGCCCTCGTAGCTGACGGTGATCGTGCTGCCTTCACGCGACGACGAGACGGTCAGCTTCTTGAGCAGCGCGTCGCTGATCATCGCGCGCATCATCTCGGGCGTCGGCGTCGTGTCCGCGGGCGTCTGGACGCCCACCAGCCCAGGGTGGTCCAGCAGCCCGAGCGTGTCGATGACCTTGCCGACCACGCGCTGGCTGCGGATGATGTCGTTCTGCGTGGACAGGTACGATTGGATCGTATACGGCGTGCCGACGGCCCCGCCGAGCACCGGATCGGTGCCGCGCATATCGACGACTACCGTGGTCGCGGCCGTGTACTTTTTCGTGATGATCAGGCTGACCACCACGGTCGTCAGGACCGTGATCAGGAAGATCGTGCCGACGAGCTTGATGCGCGCCTTGACGATCCGGAAGAGTTGACCCAAAACCATGAAAATTCCCCGAATAAGGCTCGAGTGGAGTTTAAGCGAGAGGGGGGCGGATCCCGTGAAAAAATCCGCTGCAGTCGATTTATTTTCCTCGATTGCGAGGATCGGACAAGGGCAATAGTTCACCTTCCTCGCATCGAGCCGGCCAGTGGGCGGCCGGGGCGCGCCCGACATCGAACCCGGCCTCTACCGTAACCATCTGGCCCCCGCTGTCAAAGCCGCCTTCGACCAGCGGAGGGTGTCGGCGGAATGCCGGTCCATCGGTCTGGCGAGGCCGGGACCGGCGGCCGATTCCGCCGCGTCCGCCCGGCGGCATCCGCTCGTCGGGCGCCGCCATCGGTGGTCAACCCATGCCGGCCGCCACGGCCCGGGCGGCCGGGCGCGGACAACGGAACGCGAACGTGTGAGGGGAGATCCATAGGGGGCCGCGGCGAGCTGGCACAGGCATGAGAGGGGGCAGCAAGGTAACGAGGAAACAACGCGAGTTTTCCGCCCGCGGATCGGCGCGAAGCCGGCATCCCGCGGCCCATGCGAGCCGCAGGGCGGAAGTCGGTCATCGAATGGCAAGCGTCGCGCCGGACGTATCGGACCGATGCGGCACCGCGGCCGTATCGTTCACAGAATCCAGTCGCGGATCGCATCGAATCCAGACACCGATGGCATGGCCGAACTCGGATTCGCGCTGACGCCACCCGGCTGGAGTGGCGGAAATCGGCGTCAGTGTGCAGTCAGAGGCGCGAATGTGGAAGCGTCTTGTTGTTGGCGGGCAACGCTATACGTCCGTCGCATTGACAGATCAGGCATTCGTGCCGGCCGATCGTTTCGCCGTCCTGGAAGAGGGCGTGGAAGCATGCGTCGTCATTCGAGGGGGGGTGGGTCGGCGCGGAACGCCGCTTCGGTGATGCCGCCCCCCGGCTCCTGCCTGCCGACGTCGGAGAACGTCGTCGCGCTGAACGCCTGCCAGTCGTTGGTGACGCGCTTGCTGCGCGCCGTCATCGCCGACGGGACGATGAACTTCCACGTCGTCGAGGTGTCCTTGTAATAGTCATTGCCGATCTGCACCAGGTAGCGGGCCTTGGCACGATCGTCGGGGAGCTTGGGATCGTCGACGACCAGGCGGGCCTGCAGCGTGACGAACAGTGCGGCGATGTCGGTCGGATCGATCGGCACGCGGTTGCGCGCCCACCAGCCGTGCCATGCATAGTTGGCGTCGGCGGGAGGCTTGATCTCGCTCGATCCGTCGCCATTCGTGCGATTGTTCTCGGCAGTCGTCGCGCCGAACAGCGCGCTCTTGCCATACACGGCACCGCTGACGCCTGCGCTGCTGCCCAGCGAGACCCACTGGCCATTGGCCTTGCTCTTGTAGTACGCACGGAAGTTGCGGACCTGCACGCGCGTATTGACCGCCTCGTTGCCGACGCCGTCGAAGATCACGACCCACGGCAGCATCGCGCGCAAATAGTCGGACGAGACGTTGGCGGGGTTATACGACTTCCACCACGACGGGGTATTGGTCAGCCGCGGATCGTTGCCGATCATCACGTGGCCGGGACCGACGTACCAGCCCGAGGTCTTGTCCTCGTAGCCGCGCAGCACCATGTCGTTCTTCAACTTCATGTCGTTGACGACGGTGTCGATGCTGTTGATGGGGGAGCGAGCGGTCTGGGCGAGGGACGGTGCGGCGGCGGCCGCGTTGCCGCCGGCCGCGTGGGCCGGCATCCCAGCGATATTCGCCAACCCCCAGGCCGCCAGTCCGACGGCGACGATTCGGTAGCGCTGCACGGCAGTCCTTCCTTCGTGATCGATGGTGCGGGCGAGCTTAGCATGCGAGATCGCAGCCGAAACGCCTGTTCCGGCCGCGACCTGTTGCGATGCGTTGCAGTGAGATTCGCCCCGGCTTGCCCCGGCCGCGAACCGCGCCGGGGCATCGCCGCTTACTCGAGCGGGGGCGGTGCCGCGCGGAAGGCCGCTTCGGTGATGCCGCCGCCAGGCTCCTGCATGCCGACGTTCGAGAACGTCGTCGCGCTGAACGCCTGCCAGTCGTTGGTGACGCGCTTGCTGCGTGCCGTCATCGCCGACGGGACGACGAAGGCCCACGACGTATTGACGTCCTTATAGTAGTCGTTGCCGACCTGGACCAGATAGCGGGCGTTGGCACGATCATCGGGACGCGACGTGTTGTCGACGACCAGGCGGGCCTGCAGCGTGACGAACAGCGCGGCGATGTCGGTCGGATTGATCTCCACGCGGCCGCGGCCCCACCAGCCGTGCCAGGCATAGTTGACGTCCGCCGGCGGCTTGACCTCGCTCGATCCATCGGCGTTCGTGCGCCGGTCCTCGGGCGTCGTCGCGCCGAAGAGGGAGCTCTTGCCATACACGGCGCCGCCGACGCCCGCGCTGCTACCCAGCGAAACCCACTGTCCGCTGGATTTGCTCTTGTAGTACGCGCGGAAGTTGCGGATATGCACGCGCGTGTTCGACGCGTTGTGGCCGACCCCATCGAAGATCACGACCCAGGGCAACGTCGCGCGCAGGTAGTCACCGGTCGCGCGTCCGGGGTTCGAGGCCTTCCACCACGACGGCGTATTGGTCAACCGTGCATCGTTGCCCATCATCACGTAGCCGGGACCGACGTACCAGCCCGAGGTCATGTTCTCGTAGCCGCGCAGCACCATGTCGTTCTTCAACTTCATGTCGTTGACGATGGTGTCGACGGTGTTGATCGTCGTCGTCACGACCGGCGTGCCGCCGGGGGCCTTGCCGCCGACGTCGCTGCTGCCCGAGCCGCCCGACGACGAACCGCCCGAGCTACCCGAGGACGAGTTGCCCGACGAGGATCCGCCCGAAGAAGATCCGTTCGACGAAGATCCGCCCGACGACGAGCCACCGGAGGACGAGCCACCGGAGGACGAGCCACCGGAGGACGAGCCATTGGTGCTGCTGTCGACCGACGACGTCATCCACGACAGCGTGGGCGCGTTGTAGGTCGCGCGCGGATACGGATGGCCGGTGGCCGGGATCGTCTTGTCCCACTGGCGCGCGTCGGCCAGGATCGCCGTCTGCAGCAGCGCATAGCCCTGCTCATAAGTGCGGTTCGACGTGAAATAGTCGGTCGTGGCATAGCTGGCCCACGTCTGCACGGCGGTACTGTTCGGATTGTTGCCGCCCGGATACCAGTCGACGAGGTCGTGGAAGATCTTCTGTACGGCCTGCAGCGGCGTCAGGCGCTGGACGACCGTCGATGACGAGCCGCTATTGGACGAGCCACTGCTGGACGAGCCACTGCTGGATGAACCGCCATTGGACGAGCCACTGTTGGACGAACCACTGTTGGACGAACCGTTGCTGGACGAACCGCTGGAGCCCGTGTCTTTCGGCGTCGTCGCCGTCGTGTCGTTCATCCAGCTCAGCGCGGGCGCGTTGTACGTGGCGCGCGGATACGGATGGCCGGCGGCCGGGATCGTCTTGTCCCACTGGCGCGCATCGGCCAGGATCGCCGCCTGCAGCAGCGCATAGCCTTCTTCATAAGTGCGGTTCGACGTGAAGTAGTTCGACGTGGCATAGCTGGCCCACGTCTGCACGGCGGTACTGTTCGGATTGTTGCCGCCTGGATACCAGTCGACGAGGTCGTGGAAGATCTTCTGCACGGCCTGCAGCGGCGTCAGGCGCTGCGTCGTCGTCGACGAGCCGCCGGTGTTCGGGGCCGTCGATGTCGTCTGGGTCATCCAGCTCAGCGTTTCGGCCTTGTAGGTCGCGCGCGGATACGGATGGCCGGTGGCCGGAATCGTCTTGTCCCACTGGCGCGCGTCGGCCAGGATCGCCGCCTGCAGCAGCGCGTAGCCCTGCTCATAAGTGCGGTTCGACGTCAGGAAGCTGGATGCCGCATAGCTGGCCCAGGACTGCACGGCGGCACTGTTCGGATTGTTGCCGCCCGGATACCAGTCGATCAGGTCGTGATAGATCTTCTGCACGGCTTGCAGCGGCGTCAGCTTCGACAGGTCGGCGGTCGCGACGGTGGTGTTCGTCGCAGCCGCTTTCGACGAGGCTTCGATCGTGCGGGCCGATGCTTCCGCCGCGGTGTCGGCGGACATGTCGGCGCCGGATCCGGCGCCTCCGCAAGCGGACAGCGACAGCGTCGCGGCGAACAATGCGGCGATCGCGCAGGCGGGGCGGATACGGGACGGGACGGGAGCGCGGAATGGGTCGGAGGCTGGTTGCCAGTGAGGGGTGCGCGGGCTCATCGCGTTCATGTAGGACCTTATTGCATGCAGTGCTGAGTGGGGTACATCGCCGAGAGTCCTTGGTAAGAGGGGAGGGACGTGTGTTCGGCGGAAGGAGGTAGTGCGCTCACCGTATCGACGACTGTTTCATGTCGGTAGGCACCAGGGACGATCGGTGGCTGCTGGCGGATGGGCGCTGGAAATTTCCGACGAAGGTGTGACCAATGCCCTTTTTCCGACGATCGAATCGAGATTCACGACTGTAAGAAACGCCGATGAGGACGTATGTCACGGACGCGATCCACGCTGCATGCTTCGGACGGATTCGCGGCGAGGTGAGCATCGACCGACGAGCGGCAGCCGCGCGCACGCGAATTGGTATGGCACTAAGTGGGAGGCGGGCGCTAATGGCGGACATCGTCCGGCCAGTCGCCCCTCTGTATCGTGGCAAGGAAGTTCCCACCTTCAAGCGGGAGAGACTCACGAGCTCGAGGGGGGCGGTGGACGTGCGGGACCGGACCTACGGCAAGCTGGCGTGGGCGTGGGCGTGGGCGTGGGCGGGGGCAGGGCGCACGCAGGTGTGGACGTCGGCGTAAGCGGTAGGTGCGGACGTCACGTGGCCATCAGCCGGGACGTCCGCAAGGACGTCAGCGAGGGCGTCGGGGAGACGGTCGGCGGTTCGGCGGCGACGGCCGGCGCGGCGGGATTCGGTGGGGTTAGGTCCGTAAGGCCGGCGGCGATGGCCGCGGCGCGGGGGCGATCTTAGCGTTAACAGGCCCCAACGCCGCCTTCGCCGATCGCCGGTCAGATCAGGCGCATCGCATCGACGATGCGCAGATCGGCGGCCATGTTCAGCGTATGGACGCGCAGCATGCCGTGGCGTGCGTCGCCCTGCAGATGCAGGTGTTCGCGTTCACGATAATGCTCGGGATCCAACTCGACGATCTCGCGGATCGAGAGCGATTCTCCGTAGGCGCGGCCGCAGTTCTGCGCCGGACGCAGCAGCTTGCCGTCGACGACCAGCGGACGTCCGGCGGGGCGGGCCCAGCGCGCGTCGTCGACGATCGGGTTGCCCGGATGCGGGGTCCACGGGCCAAGCGGTGTCGGACCGTGGAACAGGCACAGCTCGTCGTCGAGCGTGGCGCCCAGGTGCATCCTCGACGCGAACATCCACCAGCGTCCTTCGTGTTCGACGAGGCTCGGGTCGGCCAGCCGCTCGCCTCGCAGATGCTGGGCGTGCAGCGTCCAGCGGTCCGGCCAGCGCTCGCAGCGATAGACCTCGATGCACTGGTTCTCCGAGCATTCCGGCATCATGTACCACTGGCCCTGCCACGGGAACATGAACGGATACGACAGGTGGTAGGGCCGTTCCAGCACGCGTACCGGCGGCGTCGCGCGGCCGTCCGGCAGCAGTTCGAGCACGCTGATGTGGCCGCGCTGGGTCGCGAACGGCAGCTCTTCGAAGAAGACGTGGCAGCGTCCGTCCACGACGACCGGAAACGGATCGGCCCAGAACGCGCCGGGCGGCGGCAGGATCGGTGTCCCGCGCGAGAAATCGATCGGCGCCAGCGGATGCGCCGGCCGATCGGCGAACAGCACCCACTGCTGCTTGCGGCGAAGGCGTTCGAACAGCTTGGCGGTCAGCGCGCGGCCCGTGTGCCCGGCCAATTCGCCGGCACTCAGCGGCGCGGGCGGCGCGTCGCCGGCCGCCTGCTCGGGCAGGATGTCGGGCAGGCGCGCGAACCATCGGTTGACGAAATCGGTCGAGCGCTTTCGCGCGATCGCCAGCGAACGCGACGGCAGGTGCGCGCGCATCATGCTCGCGCCGCCGATCAGTCGCCGGGTCGCGCCGCCGGCCGAGACGTCGACCAGTTCGCTCCAGACCCCGTCGCGGCCGATCCACGAATGCAGGCCCAGCAGCGGCCGGCTGAGTGCGTGGGCGGCACGGGCCAGCGATTCGACGGGGACTTCGGGGACCACCAGGTGGTCGATCGCCCGTGCCGCATCCGGGGTCGCGGGTGGGTCGACGACCACGGCCCGCGCGCCGGCGACGGCGGCCAGTTGCTGCCGGACCTGGGCGGCGAGTTGGGCCGACACCGCGCCGCGGCCGATCGACATGCCGGCCAGGCGCCCCAGCGCGGCGGCATCGAGGATCGCGACGCGCGGTCGGGTATCCGGCGGCGCGGCGCCTTGGGGCGAGGGGGCGGGCATCAGGTGGCGGGTTTCAGGCAGCGGGTTTCATCGAGGCCGGTGCCGGGGTCGGTGCCGGTGCAGTCGATCCGGCCGACGCGGGTTTCGCCGGAGCCGGTCCGGTCGAGGCGTCCCCGGAAGCGGGCCGCCCGCGGGTGGCTGGCGCCGGCTGGGTCGTCACGCCCAGCGCGCCCGCGCCGTCGGGCCGTGCCAGGTGGTCGGCCAGCCGACAGGCCAGTTGGACGATCGTCCAGGTCGGATTGGCCTGGCCCGCGCTCGGAAACACCGACGAGCCGCAGATGTAGAAGTTCGACAGGCCGTGGACGCGCAGGTCGGCATCCACGACGCCGCGCTGCGGATCCGTGCTCATCCGTGTACCGCCCATGTGATGGTTGCCGCGGATCTCGTCATCGTCGGGGAAGTCGCCGTCGGCGGCCAGCCACGGCAGCATCTTCGCGCGGCCCATGTTGGTGCGGATCAGGTATTCGCCGAACATCTGGAACACCCGGCGCGCGGTCGTGCGCTCGATGTCGCCGTATTCCCAGTGCAGGTCCACGCGCGGAATGCCGAGCGCGTCGCGGGCCGTGCCCAACGTGACGCGGTTCCACGGCAGCGGCGCCTGTTCCCAGTTGGCGCGGATCTGCGTGCCGCACACCAGCTTGTACTTGAGCTTGTTCAGCGCCCATTGCGCGGTATCGGGCGCGACGCAGGCCAGGTCGGCCACCAGCGCCTTGGTGCCCTCGTAGTGCATCGCGTGCAGGCGCAGCGCGCAATTGAGCACGTGGCGCTCGCGGATCGCGTGCGTCGTCGGCGAGATGTACGCGGTGTTCTTCTGGTCGAAAGTCCACGGTACCTGCGTCGTGTTCAGCAGCGCCTCGCCGAGCGTGAAATGCGGATGTTCCATCCAGTAGCGGCCCAGCGCGGTCGGCGTCTTGACGATGCGGTTGCCGTTGATGGCGTTGAACCACAGCAGCAGGCGGCTGTTCTCGATGCCGCCCGCGCACAGCACGTAGCGCCGCGCGGTGATCGTCTCGTCCCGGTTGTCCGCGCCGCGCACGATCAGACCGGTGATCTGGCCGCCCCGTTCGGTGACGTTGATCAGCGCCGCCTGGGTGACGACGGTGACGTTCGGCGATTTCTCGAGCGATTCGCGGTACTTGACGTTGAAGTTGGTCGGCGGCGAGTACGAGAAATGGATGTACGTGAGGTTGTCGTCCAGCGGCTGGTCGGCGGGAACCGGCTTCAGGTCCAGGATCTCGCTGGACAGGCCGGCATACGGATCGAGATCGCTGCGCTTGATCGGCCATTCGCCGTCGACGCCCGGGATCTTGTTCTCGAAATCATGGGCATCGAGACGACGGCTCCAGCCGCCCCAGTGGTTCGACGTGCCGCCGAAGAAGCGCAGCCGCGCCACCGACAGCGGAAACGACAGCTTGCCGAAGACGTCGCCCTCGTACAGCGCCTGCGATTCGACGCTGTATTCCATCGGGCCGGCTTCGAGCAGCAGGACCGACAGGCCTCGCTTGCCGAGCAGCTCGGCGAGCGTGATGCCCGCGGGCCCGGCACCCACGAGGCAGACGTCATACGTGCGCCGGCCGTCGGCGACGGCATTCAGGTTCGGTGCCAGCATCAGCGGTCGCTCGACAGCAGCAGCCAGCCCTGGCGCTGTTCGACGAGCTCGACGAGCGCGCGTGCCGCGAACGGCATCGCGGCGGTGGCGGTCAACCCGAGCGCGGCCTTGCACCAGTCGCGGCGCGATAGCGTCGATGGCGCGAGCGGGGGCAGCGGATGCGAGACGGGGAATCGGGAGGAGGGGGTGGACATCATATGGGTATCTTGCCGGCGGGCGCGCGTACGCCGCCCGCCGGGGTCAGGAGATCGAGGACGAGGCGCCGGATCGGTACGTCCGCTTCGCGCGGGAACTTGCGCGCGAAGAACGCGGGCGATCGGCGCAGCAGGGGAAGGTCGTCCGGCGACAGCGCGACCGGGCTGTTCTGGTCGAACCGGCTGACCAGGTGGTTGGCCGGGCCGATGCGAAAGCCGCTGTTGCCGATGCGGCTGCCGAAATACGCTTCGTCGGCGAATGGCATCCGGCTGAAGTAGCGTTCGAGCGGGTCGTCGGGATCGAGGCTGGCCAGCATGTCGCACACCGGCCGTTTGCAGCCGAACCAGACGCTGGCCACGTACGGGCGCCAGCGTCCGTGGAAAGGATGCGGACCGAGCCAGCCGGCACGGCCGGCGTCGAGGATCAGGCGGCCGGCGCGCGCCTTCAGCGGCAACGGCTGGCCGGCCGGGTCGGCGCGGTGCTCGATGCCCAGGTTCTGCCGCTGCGTGACGACCATCGCGTCGCCGAGGTACCACAGCGCCGCGCGCTGCTGCAGCCGCCCCGACAGCGTGCCGCGCCGGCCGAACACGCGGGCGCCGTGGCTGTAGCGGGCCTGCGCGTCGGCGTCCAGGTCGATCAGGTCCATGTTGACGTCGCAGGTGCTCGCGGCCATCGCATCGCGGAACGCGCGGATCGGCTTGATCGGCAGGCAGTTGCCGCTCAGCAACTGGTAGTAGTCGCAGGGGCCGGTCTCGACGGCATGGCGGATCGTCCGGATGATCGCCTGGCAGAAGCCCCAGGTGCCCCAGCCGGTGACCACCGGGTCGGGCAGGATCGTGACGTTCGGCCGATCGATGACCGGCGCCGGCGTCTTGCTGGTGTCGTGGTGGATGACCACGCGGCAATCATCGCCGAGCGCGTCGACCAGTTGGCGGATGCTGGCCGGATCCTCGGTCGACGTGACGAGCCCGAAAACTAGATCCACGGGTTCTCAGTGTCCGGAGGGGCCGCCGATCACGGCGAGGCCGGGGCCGGACATGCGACGCCCGGCGCGGCGGTCGAATACTTTCGCGATTCGTACAGCGCGGCGTGGTTGTCGGGCCGGCGCGAACGGTTCAGCGCCAGTTCCATCAACTGGCGCGACAACGTGTAGTGCTTGAGCGGCAGGTCGGCGTCCGGCGGGTTGGCGTCGATCGTCAGCGTGATGTGGCCGTCCTGCGAATTGCCGGCGATCGTCCAGTTGGTCGTCGCATTGTGCAGCTTGAAGTTGCCGATCTCGACCGGCAGCGGCTGGCGCGGCGCGTCGAACACGTGCTGGGATCCGTCGAGGTAGAACGCGGTCACCAAGGCGCGCAGCCCGGTCTGGCAGCTGCCCTGGCCCGAATAGGCATCGACTACCGACAGGTCCGGCCCGCAGAAGCCCTGGGTGACGGTGCCGCCGGCGAACGCGCCGCGGGTGCCGAAGAAGCGCGTCGACGTGTCGAGCGCGCGCATCGCCTCGCCGATCGTCACCGATTGCGGATCGAGCGCCGCGGCCGTCAGCAGGCCGGTGGCCGCCCCCAGCCGGTAGCAGACGCTGCGGCCGTACATCGGATGCCCCTGCGGCCCGAAGAAGTGCTTGAAGAAAGCGCCGAACTCGCCCTGTGCCTTGCGGATGAAGGTCGGGTACAGGTCCGGCTGCATCTGGTTGAGCCAGAACAGGTTGTAGTGGATCGCCCAGGAGTTGTAGTAGTCGAAGCCATTGGGCGGATCATCGAACCAGCCCTCGCCGCGGTACAGCGAGCGGAACCGCTCGAACATCGTGATCGCGCGCTCGTCGTAGCCCGATACGTCGACGCCCAGCGCCCGCAGCGTCGCATAGACGACCAGCGGCGGCAGAGACCAGTTGCCCGAGTACATCTTGACTTCGAGCGCCTGACGCAGCCAGGTGGCGATCTGCGTGCGCTGCGCCGGCGTCAGCTTGGCCCAGACCTGGTCGCGCGACAGCCACAGCGCCAGCGCGATGTCGCCCGATTCGTAGGCGACCTGGTCGTAGTCCTTGAGCTTGCCCCAATATTCGGGGCCGGCCGGATCGGTGCCCGCCAGCAGGCCCTGGGTCAGCAGTTCGCTGACGAGCACGCGGCGCTGGCCGAGAACGACGTTGTCGGCGCGGCCGCTGGCGAGCCAGGCGCTGGCCAGCGGCGCGAAACGCGCGAACCCTTCGACGCCGTCGATCGGGTGGCCATTGTCGCTGGGCGCGCCGGGCAGGAACACGCGCGCGCCCAGAGGCGAACGATAGTTGACGAAACCTTCGAGCAGGTATTGGAACAGGTGCTCGTAGGCGGAAGTGGGTACCGCGGGCCCCTTGGCGGACAGTTCATTCAGCAGGTCGGCGCGCTGGATGGCCGATGGTTCGACCGGCGTGGTGCGGTCCGACCAGCCCGGCACGCCGCGGACCTGTCTCAACGCGACGACGCCAGCCGCCACCACGACGGCGACGAGCACGAGCAGCACGAACGGCCAGCGCCGCCAACGGCGCTGCCGTGGGCGATCTGCTGGGTTGAGTGATGCTGCTGCCGCCACGAGAACCTCGGTTTATGTCAGTTACCCATTGCCACCGCACGCGCGCCGGCCAATGTGATCAATATCCGTCTCGCGCTCGACGCGCGCCGGCTGGACGGTCTCGATCGGGCGATCTCACCTCAACGTTCGCGCAAACCTTCCCGGGCTCGATTCAACGGTTTGAGCAGGTAGTGCAAAACCGTCTTCTTGCCTGACAGCATTTCGACCGAGGCCGTCATCCCGGGAATGATCGGCAACGGTTTTCCATCGGGTTGGTGCAGCGCGTTCGCGAAAGTTCGTACCAATACCCGATAGTATGAATGCTGGTCGTCGGTGACATCGGCCACGGGTTGGCCGGCTCGTCTCTCGTCCCGAACGGTATCCGGGCTGATGTTTTCGACGATTCCGTCCAATCCTCCGTAGATCGCATAGTCGTAGGCACTGATCTTGACGACCGCGCGTTGGCCCGGGTGCAGGAAGGCCACGTCCGCGGGCCGTACATAGGCTTCGACCATCAGCGTATCTTCGGACGGCACGATCAGAAGGATATCCTGTCCGGCCTGTATAACGCCTCCGATCGTGTTGATCTTGACGCTTTTGACGGTTCCCTTCATCGGCGAACGGATCTCGGTACGCTGATAGGCGTCTTCGCGCGCCAGCATCGTCTCCCGGCTCTGCGCCAATTCGGATTCGTACTTGAGCAGGTCGGCCGCCGCTTCGACACGGAATTTGTTTTGGCGATCAGCTAGTTGCAACGCGAGATCGTTGCGTTGTCGTTTCAATCGCAACAGTTCGACTTCCGAGACCAGTCCGCGGGCGACCATCGGCTCGGTGATCTGGACTTCGCGATCGAGCAGCTTCATCCCGTTGGTCAGGCCCGACACCATCTCGTCGAGCGAACGGCGGCGGGCGTTGTAGGCCTCCGTCTCGCGCCGCAGCAGTTCGGGCTGGGCGCGCACCTCGGGCGGAAACTCCAGCTTGCCGCCGTAGGCCTCGGCGCGCAGCCGAGCGGCCGAGGCGGCCAGCGCGGCGCTCTTGGCCTGCATCTCGCGGTACAGCGCCGACGCGCGGGTATCGTCGATGCGCAGCAGCAACTGTCCTTTCTCGACTTCCTGGCCTTCGTGGACCAGCATCTCGGTCAGCACGCCGGGGTCCAGGCTCTGGATCACCTGCTCGCGGCTGGAAGGCACGACACGGCCCTGACCCCGGGTGACCTCTTCGAGTTCGGCGTTGTAGGCCCACAACACGAACGCCAGGATCAAGCCCGCCAGCAACGCGACGCTCAGGAAGCCGAACCACGGCAGTTCGCGCTTGAAACGGGTGCGGCTCATGACGAGGTTCCGGGGCGGGGGGCGGAAACGGTTTCGATCGACGTGATCCGGACCGGCGTGGCGGGTGCCGAGGCCCCCGGCGCTGCAGCGGCGGCAGCCGTGGTGCCCGAGGCGGCAGCACCGGCCGGCATCGCCGTCACGGTGACCCGAGGGGGCGCCGCCGGCACATGGGCGGGCGGGCCGGCCTGGGTGCCGGCACCGGCGCCGACGCTGGCGCCAGGGGCGCCGTTGGGCGGCGCGGCGCGCGGTGCAGCCATCGTCGGCGCGGGCGGTGCGCCCGAGGGGCGGCCTCCGGGCATCGCGGCGGCCGGCGCGCCAGCGGGATCGAGCGGGATCGTCACGCCGCGATTCAGTTGGGCGAGCACTTGCGCCTTGGGCCCATCGAGCACGATGCGGCCCTGCTCGACGATGATCACGCGATCGACGATCTCGAGCACCTGCGGCCGGTGGGTGACGATGACCATCGTCTTGGGCTGCGCCGACGAGACGCGCCAACGGTCGAGCGCGCGCAGGATCGCCACCTCGCTGCTGGGGTCCAGGCTGCTGGTCGGCTCGTCGAGCAGCACGACGGCCGGATCGCGCAGCGCGACCCGGGCCAGCGCCACGAGTCGCTTCTGCCCGCCGGACAGGCCCAGGCCATCCTCGCCCAGCAGCATGTCCATGCCGCGCGGATGCTGGCTGATGAACTGGTCGAGCCCGCACATCTTCAGCACATCGATCATCCGCGCGTCGTCGCTGTTGCGGTCGCGCACCGCCATGTCCAGGTTCTCGCGCAACGTGCCCAGGAACAGCCGCGCGTCCTGCGGCAGCAGTCCGATCGCGTTGCGCAGGTCGGCCGGATCCACCTGGCGCACGTCCAGCCCGTCGATCGTCACCTGTCCGCTGCTCGGGCTGTACAGCCCCGCGGCCAGCCGCAGCAGCGTCGACTTGCCGCTGCCGGTACGGCCCAGGATCGCCACGCGCTCGCCGGCCTGGATCTTCAGGCTGAGCCCGCGGAACAGGCCAACCCCTTTCGGGTCATGCGAGAAGTCGATGTTGGTCATCGCGATCTCGCCGCGCGCGGCAGGCAGCGTCAGGTAGCTGCGGTCAGGCTCGCGCTCGATCTCCTTGTCCATCATCGCCTGCAGGCCGCTGAACGCCGAACGCGCCTGCTGGATCCGTACCGCCAGGCCGGCCAACTGGCCCAGCGGCGCGATCGCGCGGCCGCACAGGATCACGACGCCGATCAGCCCGCCCATGCTCAGCGCCCCGTCATGGATCAGGTAGACGCCGGCCACGACCGTGGCGACGGTCGCCAGTTGCTGGACCGTCGACGTGAAGTTGATGACCATGCTGGACAGGTGGCGCGACTCGGCGGACGTCACCGCGATCTTCTCGGTGTACCACTCCCAGCGCTGCTGCACGAAGGCCAGCGCGTTGTTGGTCTTGAGCGTCTCGAGCCCCTCGACCGCCTCGACCGCCAGGCCCTGGCGCTGCGAGCTTTCCTTCATCGAATCGCGGATCAGGCGGGCCAGCGGCCGCTGCGCGAGCGCGCCGGCGAGCACGACGATGACGATGCACACGACCGGAATGACGGCCAGCACCGGCGCGATCGAAAAGATCACGGCGACGAACAGCAGGAAGAACGGCAGGTCGATCAGCGCGGTCAGCGTCGCCGAGGTCAGCACGTCGCGCACCGATTCGAAATCGCGCAGGTTGCTGACGAACGATCCCGACGAGGCCGGCTTCTGGATCAGCTTCATCTCCAGCATGCGGCGGAACAGCGCGCTGCTGATCTGCAGGTCGGCCCGCTTGCCCGCGGTGTCGAGCAGCCAGCCGCGCAGCGTGCGCGCCAGGAAGTCGAACAGCAGCGCCACCGACGTGCCGATCGCCAGTACCCACAAGGTTTCATAAGTGCGGTTGGGCACGACGCGGTCGTAGACGTTCATCGTGAACAGCGACACCGCCAGCGACAGCACGTTGGCCACCAGCGTGGCCAGCACGACGTGGAAGTAATAAGGACGCAGCTCCCACAGCACCTGCCAGAACCACGCGCGCGCGTCGCGGTGGCCGGGGATCTCGGAGCGGCGGTCGCTGGTCGGGCGCAACGCCACCGACAGGCTCCAGTCGTCGTAGGCGGCGCGCACCGCACCGTCGACCGGCCGGCCTTCCTGAAGGGCCGTCGCCTCGGCCGCGTTGCGCACGATGACGAAGCTCTCGTCGGCCAGTGCCGCGATCGCCGGAAAATCCAGCGGCGTCAGGCGGCCGAGCGGGCCCTCGTGCCGGTGCAGGTCCATGCCCGCCCCGTCGAGCGCGGCCTGCAGCGATTCGAAGCGGATGTTGCCCTGCGGGTCGAGCGTGGCCTGCGCGCGCAGCGCGGCGGCCGACACGGGCCGGCCGGCCTGGCGCGTCAGCTCGACCAGCGCGTTCAACAGGCCGGCCTCGCCCGGGCTCAGGCCCGGTTGCGCGGAAGCTTGCTGCGATGCCGGCGATCCGGGCGTCGCCGCGCCGTCGGCGGCGGCGGCCGTGGCCGCCGCTGAAGCGGAAGGCGCCGGGGCGCCGGAAGCTGCGTTCATTTTGGAAGAAGGGTTCCGTCCGAGGGCCGATCGAACACCGTCGACAATCTGCCGGCGGCGTATTCGAGCTGGTAGCGGGCCGCGGCGCGGTCGACGCGGGCGGCGTCGCGCGAGGCTTCCGCGCTGTACAGCTCGGCGAAGGCGTTCAACAGATCGAGCAGGTTGCGGCGTCCGATCTGGAACTGCTGGCGATAGACGTCGACCAGTTCGTTGGAGGCGGCGACCTGGCCGACCGCCACTTTTTCGCGGTCCATGGCGGCGCGCCATGCCTGGAAGGCCGTCTGCTGGCGCTCGCGGACGATCAGCTCCTGCTCCTGGACCGCGGCACGCGCGCCGGCCAATGCGGCGCCTGCCGAATCCTCGGCCGCCGTACGCGCCAGGTCGAACGCCGGCCACGAGAACTGCAATACGGTGCTGGAGTACGCGCCGGTCGTGGCCGCCAGGTCCAGCCGGGGCCCGCGGGCGGCACGGGTCGCGCGTGCGTGGGCCTCGGCGCTCAGCAGCGATCGGCGCGCGGCCTCGACGTTCGGATGCTGGATCAGCGTATCGTCGCCCGGCAGCGGCGGGTCGGGCAGCTCGGGCGGCGGCATCAGCGCGGCGAGGTCGACCGGGCGGGGATAGAAGCGGGCGAGTACCGCGCGGGCCGACGCGATCTCGGCCTCGCCGGTGGTCGCGGTCTGCCGCACCTGTTCGGTACGGCTGCGGGCCTGGATCAGATCGTAGCGGCGCCCGGTATCGATCGACGCGATCGCCGCGAAGTCCTCGACGAGCCGCGAATGCCGCTCGAGGTTGCGCAGGTTGGCGGCCTGGATCGTCGTCGCGCGATACAGCCGGAACCAGGCGGCGGCCGCCTCGTAGGCGACGTCCTCGCGCGTGGCGGCCAGCGTGCTCGACAGCGAGTGCTCGCGCCACTGCTCGCGCTCGACGCCGGCCTCGATCGCGCCGGATGCGTACAGGTTCAGGTTCAACTGCGGCTGCGTCAGGTTTGTCGCGGTGCCGACGATCCGCCGCTGGCCGTTGAACGTCACCGACGGAAAGTGTCCGGCCCGTGCCGACGCCACGTCGAAATGGGCGGCATCCCGCGTCGCGCGCGCCGATTCGATCGACGGGTAGCGGGCGACGGCGGTGCGGATCACGTCCTCCAGCGTCGCGCTCGCGGCCAGCGCGGCCCCGGTCGAGCCTCCGGCGGGCGGCGGAACGCGGTTGCGCTGGAAATCGACCTGGGCGGGCGTCAGCAGCAGCGGCGAGGCGGGCGTCGACGAAGCAGGAGCCGGAGCTGCCTGGGCGACCGATGCTTTCGGCGACGGTGCGTCCGAGGTCTTTTTCGCGATAGCCGCCGTGCCGATCATCATCAGGCTGCCGGCGATCAGCGCTGCCGCGCAGGCGTATGGCGTCCGTGCACGCCGACGCGCCGAACGGACGCGCGCGGCGAGACCGAAATCAGGCAGCCGAGGGGTGGGGTCGGGCGATGATTCGAGCGGAGAGGCGAGCGGCACGAGGCGCCGTCGAAGCGGGCGCGCGCGGCCCGGCTGGCTGGCAGGGCTTCCCATAGCACCCGAGATTGGACACTGATGGACGGACACGGTCCATCGTCTGTTGCGGGATTGCCGACAAAGCGGGCCGCGTGATCCCGGCGCTGACGCGCGCCCGAGTCGGCTCAGATCGGAATTGGCGTCGTCGAGATTTGACTGATGTTTCCTGCCAGGTCGGTGATCGTCACCGTGTACGTATAGGTCTGACCGACGAGCACCGTCGAATCGACGAAATGCGTCGAGTGGGCCGTCCAGCCCGAAAGGACCTGCGGCGCGCCGCCGTCGCTGCGCGTGAAGCCCGTGATCGTCTCGGCGGTCGTCGCGCCGGTGTCGAGCAACGAGCCGAGGTCCAGCACGACGCTGCCGGCACCGTTGGAGACGCCGCTGAGCGTGTTGACCGGGGGACGCGTATCGATCGCTTGCGCGTGCGATGCATCGGCCGTCGGTCCCGGCGAATACACGCCGTTGACCGCGCCGACGTGGACGGTCAGCGTCATGTCGCCCGAGGCGACGCCGGCCGTCGGCGTGACGACCACGTCATAGACGGTGTTGCCGGTTCGCGCCGTCACCGAATCGATGTGCCCGTTGGTGACCGACAGGTCCGACGCATCGGCGGTCAGCCCGGTGACCGCCTGGTCGAACGTCAGCGTGAACGTCACCGGCCCGTTGGTGACCGGTCCCGCGACGCTGTCGTCGAAACCGGACAGCGTGGGCGGCGGCACGCGCGTATCGAAGTTCTGCTGAACGTTGCCGGCATTGGCCAGCGCGTTGCCCGCCGCGTCGGTCGCGGCGCCGGCGGCCACCGCCACGCTCATGCTGCCGGTACCGTTGGCCGGCGGGTCGACGACCATCGTGTACGTGGTGCCCGAACCACCGAACGAGACGACCGTGCCGCCGCCGTTCAGCGCGATGTCGTTCTGCTCGAAGCCGGTCATCGGCTCGGAGAACGTGAACGTGAACGTCGTGCGGCCGTGCGCCGTCGCGCCGCCGTCGCTGGTGATCGGCATCAGCGTCGGCGCGACGGTATCGAAACGCTGCGACTCCGAGTCGCTGCCGCTCGGGTTGCCGCCGGCGTCGATCGCGGCGCCGGCCGGGACGCTGACGGAGATCGTGCCCTCGGCCGCGCCGGACGGCAGCTCGACCAGCAGGTGGTACGTGCTGCCGTTGCCGGTCAGCGAGCCGATCCGGCCGCCGCCGGTGACCGTCACGTCCGATGCGGTGAAGCCCGTGACCGGTTCGCTGAACGTGAACGTGAACAGCACGGCCTGGTTCGTCGCGCTGCCGCTGGCGTTGTCGGTGATGTTCAAGGTCGGCGCGACCGTGTCGACCGGAAACTCGTGCCGGCTGGCCGACGACGCGTTGCCGCCGGAGACGCTCCTGGCCGCGCCTTCGGGCACCGTCACCACGAGCGACTGGCCCTGGCCGGGCGTCGGCGTGACGAGCATCGTATACGTGCTCGCGCTGAGGGCGGTGAACGCGCCCGCCGTGCCGCCGCTGACCGAGACGTCCGAGGCGGTGAAGCCTTCGACGGCTTCGCTGAACGAGAAGGTCAGCAGCACCGGCCGATTGGCGGCCGGCGTCGACAAGTCGTCCCCGATCAGCACGCCGGGGTTCTGCGCCGCGATGACGATCGAGCGCTCGGCCGACGCCTGGTTGCCGAACGCGTCGGCCGCTGTCGCGCGCACCTGCCAGGCGCCGTCGCCCGGCAACTGGGCCGTCGAGAAGCGCATCGACCACTGGCCGTTGGCATCGGTGGCGACGGTCTGCGAGACGGCGCCGATGCTGACGGTCACCGACGTGCCCGCCTCGGCGGTGCCGGATACCGTCACGCCTGCAGCCTTCTCGCCCGCCGAGACCAGGTTGTCCGTGGCGATCGCGTTGATCGTCGGTGCCGGTGTGAACGTATCGATGACCAATTGCCGCGAGATATCGGCCGCGGCATTGTTCTCGATCGATCGCACGGTCACCGTGTAGCTGCCGTCCGGCAGGCCGCCGGCAGGCAGTCGCGCTGCCGATGTCGGCGTCGCGGTGCCGGTGTCCAGCGTCCAGTTGCCGTTGGCGTCGGCCGTCACGCTGTAGCTGACCATCGCCATGTCCGGGCTGCTGATCGCCACCGACAGCCGCGCGTTGGACGACGCGTGGCCGGCGAGGACGGGCGTCGCATCGTTGGTCTGTGTTGCCGACGTGATCGAGACCGATTGCGAGACGCCGCTGTCGGCGCCCGACGAGCCGCCGCCACCGCCTCCACCCCCGCCGCCGCCGGCCGCCGCTAATCCCAAGCCGACCAGCGCGAGTCCGCCGATCTTGACGCCGGTGCTCAGGCCTTCGGACGACATCGGCGTGATCGACTCCGACAGCGGCGCCGTCGAGTACATCAGGAAGCTGCCGTCGGGCATCGCCGCCAGCGGCTGCGATGCGGGCGTGATTTCCGTGCCGACCGGCGCGCCGAGCCCATCGACGGCGAGCCGGCATGCCTGGTCGGGCGGACAGCGTGTGAAGAAGCCGTCGAACTCGACGACCGTCCGGTCCGGCAGGTCTTCGATGATCAGGTCGTTGCCGATCCGCTTGGCCTTGGCGTCGCTCGCGCCCTGCAGCGTGTTGTCGTCGAGGATCCGGTACGTGGTGCCGGGCTGGACCGGGAAGCGGTTGCGTCCGATCTCCAGCGGGAGGCGCTGCACGACGCCTCGCGCGCTGGTCGCCTCGAGAAAGAGTGCCATGGTTCTATTCCCCCGGGGCCCGCGGGGGCTGGTTTCCCGGGGCGATGCTCAAGTGAGTCACTCCCGCCGCGAGGCGGGAGCTTCCTCGCCACGATACGGGGACACCTTCGGTGCCAGAACGGGCCTGCCTCGCTTGATCCCGCCCTAAAGGACGAGGCTTGCGCTTTGGCCCATGATCATTATTGCGCGATGCGCTCGACGCACGCTTCGGGTCGTCGCGAATGCGCGTTCCTTTCCGTTCCGTTTCGAATGGACCGGGTCAACCACGGCGGCCGATGCCGGAGGGAGCGACCGATGGGCATGGGCGCTGGCCAGGGCAAGGATCCGCGGCTCGTGAAAGACGGAAAGAAAGGTGCGATCACACCACCGTCAACGGCCCCGTGCTGATCGTCGTGCTGTGTCCGAACTGATCGACGATCGTCGCGCTATACGTATGCGTTTCGCCGGCGACCAGGGACGCATCGGTATACATCCCGGTGCCATCCCATGCCACCGGGATGCCGTCACGTGTGAACGACGAGACCGTTTCGCGATAGTTCGTCGTGTTGTTGAGGACGTCGTGCAGCGTCAGCGTGATCGTGTTCGGCGTCAGCACCGGATCGATCGCGTTGGCAGGGGGCGCATCGTCGTGCGGCTGCGTGCCGGTAACGGTGCTCGCGGGCCCGGCCTGCGACACGCCCTGCACGCTGTTGGCGGCGAGGGTCACGGTGATATCCCCTTGCGTTCCCGCGGCAGCGGTGGCATCGACTCTGTACGTGGTCGAACTGATGGCCTGGAAGTTGTTCAATGTGACGCCGGGGCCGGCACTGAGGTCGCCGACGGCGAAGCCCGTGACGGGTTGATCGAACGTGAACGTGAACGTGACGACGTGAGTGTCCGTTACTGCCGCGCTGATGTTATCGGTGACGGTCGCCGTCGGTGCCGGCGTCGCGACGACGGTATTGACCGGCTGCGTGACCGACGCGGCGGCATTGCCGTTGTTCGCCGCATCGTGCGCTGCATTGGCGGCGACGTCGATCCCGATCGGCGTCGTCGAGTTCGCGAGCGGCGCGACGACGAGTTGGTACGTCGTGCCCGAGCCGCTGAAATTGGCGGCGCTCGCCGTGCCGCCGGTCATGCCGATGTCGCTGAACGTGAAATCGCTGACCGGTTCCGTGAACGTGAAAGTGAAGGTCACCGGGCCGGTGGCGGTGCCCGGGGTGTTGTCGGTGATCGTCAGCCCCGGCGGCTGCGTGTCATAAGCCTGGGTGGCCGATGCCGGCGCCGTGTTGGTGGCGGTGCCGCTCGTGCCGGTGAACGAGCCGGCCGGGACGCCGACGGTCACGGTGCCCGCCGAGTTCGCCGTGGGGGTGACGACCATCGTGTAATGGGTGCTGTCCACCATCGTGAGCGCGCCCTTGGCGCCGTTCGTGACGGTGACATCGTCGGTGGCGAAGCCTGCGACGGGCTTGCTGAACGTGAACGTGAACGTGATCGGGCCCGAGGCGGTGCCTTCGACATTGTCGGTGATCGCCACGGTCGGGGGCGTCACCGTGCTGAACGTGACCGAATCCGATCGGGCCGCCTGCGGATTGCCGGCGGCGTCGGTCGCTGCGCCCGCGGGCACGGCAACCGATATCGTTCCGGTCGTGTCGCTCGGAGGCGTGATCGTCAACCGATACAGCGTCGAACTGATCTGGCTCAACTCGCCCGGCGTACCGCCGCTGACGGTGATGTCCGATAGCGTGAAGCCGCTGACGGGTTCGGAGAACTGAAAGGCGAATACATAAGCCCCCGGAGTCGACGTCGACGCCTCGTGCGAGATGCTCAGCGTCGGAGCGGTCAGATCGATGACGACCGGTTGCGTCGCGGCCGCGCTGCGGTTGCCGTGCTGGTCGATCGCCGAGACCGTGATCGTCTGCGTGCCTTCACCCGGCACCTGCGCGGCAGGAACCGTCTCCGACCAATGCCCGGCACTATCGGACGTGGTCGAGAACGTCCGTCCGCCCCAATTGATCGTGACGGCGGTATTGGGGTCCGTATCGCCGCTCAGCGTGATGTTGCTGCCGTTTTCGGCACTGTTGATCCGGTTGTCCCCGGCGACCGTGTTGATCGTCGGCGTCGCCGGCGGCGTGGTATCGATCACCACGCCATGCGTCGCCGGCGTCGTGTTGCCGAAGCTGTCGCGGGCGGTCAGCGTCATCTGCGTCGCGCCGTCGGCCGGCACCTCTCCCGATGCGAATGTCGCCGTCCACTGCCCGCTGCCGTTGGCCGTGACGGTCTTCGTCGCCGACCCCCAGGCGATGGTCACGGTCGCATTCGGGCTCGTCGTACCGCTGATCGCGATGCCGGCGGCTTTCTCCTGCCCGTTGACGATGTCGTCCCCGGTGACCGGCGAGACCAGCGGCGCGGCCGGGCGGCCCGTCTGCAGGACCACATCGACGGCCGCGCTGGCCGGGCTCGTGTTTCCGGCGGGGTCGGTCGCCGTGGCGACGATCGATCGGATGTCGCCGCTGCCGGCGATCGCGGCGCCCGAGAAGGTCGCCGTCCAGGTTCCGTCCGCGGTGGCCACCGTCGTGACCTTCAGCCCGATCCAGTCCACCGTGACGACCGATCCGGCCTCGGCGGTGCCGCTGACCTTGACGCCGGCCGCTGCCTGCGTCGCGTTGACCGTCAGCCCGCTCTGCGGTTCGGTGATGGTCGGGGCGGCGGGCGGCGTGCGGTCGATCGTCAGGGCTTGCGACGCATCGACGCTGCCGACGGTGGGCGAGTGCACGGTCACCGTATACGCGCCTTCACCCAGGCCGTTGGCGGGCAGGCTGCCGCCCAGCGGCGGCGTGGTCGTGGTGTTCAGCGTCCACAGCCCGTTGGCGTCGACCGTGACGTTGTAGAAGACGTTGGTGCCATCGGCCCCCTGGATGGTGACCGCCAGGCGTTCACCGGCGGTGCCGGTGCCCGTGATGGTCGGGCGGCCCTGGCCCGTGAGGCTGCTGCTGGTGATCGACAGCGGTTGCTGTACGGGAGGCGGGGCATCCCCGCCGCCTCCGCCGCCCCCCCCGCCTCCGCCGCCGGCCGCGGCGAGCCCCACGCCCACCAGTGCCAGGCCGCCGATCTTCACGCCCATGCCCGCGCCTTCGGCGGCCATCGGCGTGATGCTCGACGCTTCGGGCGCGGCGGACATCAGGAAGCTGCCGTCGGTCATCGCGGCGACCGGCTGCGAGGCGGGCGTGATCTCCGCCCCCCCGCCGCCCAGGCCTTCCATCGACAACGTGCACGACTGCTCGGGCGTGCAGCGGGTGAAGAAGCCGTCGAACTCCACGACGGTCTGGCCGGGCAGTTCCTCGACGATCAGGTCGTCGCCGATGCGGCGGGCCTTGGCGTCGATCTTCGGGGCATCGAGGCCATCGTCGACGATCCGGTACTTGAAGCCGGGCTCGGCCACGAAGCGGTTGCGCCCGATATCGACGGATTGGCGGGTGACGACACCCTGCGGGTTGACCTTTTCTAACACCAACGCCATTGGCTTTCTCCGAATCGCCGGGCCTCGGACGGCCCTGCATCAGCGAAACATCACGAGCGAACACCGCCCCCGCGCTCGCGCGGAGCGCCGGGAATCATCCTGCGAGGGTCGAATGCCCGCGGCCGGCGACCGGGTGAGAAGGGGGCGCCCAACGGAGGCGCCGGATCGGGCGAAGGAGGCGGCGCCTCCCTTCTTCTAGTACGCCTGCGGGTCCTTGAAGACCTGCGCCACCGTTTTATAGATGATCCACAGGTCCAGGCGCAGTGACCATTTGCGCAGATATTCGAGATCGTACTTGATCCGCAGTTCCATCTTGTCGACGGTATCGGTCTCGCCGCGCGCGCCGCTGATCTGGGCCAGACCCGTGATGCCCGGCTTGACCTTGTGGCGGATCATGTATCCCTTGACGAGCGACCGGTACATCTCGTTGTGCGAGACCGCGTGCGGCCGCGGGCCGACGACGCTCATCTTGCCCTGCAGCACGTTGAAGAACTGCGGCAGTTCATCGAGCGAGGAACGGCGCAGGAAGCGGCCGAGCGGCGTGATCCGGTCGTCGTTCTTGGTCGCCTGCTTGACGTTGACCCCGTCCTCGGCCACCTTCATCGACCGGAATTTCCAGACGATGATCTCCTGGCCGTCCAGGCCGAAGCGGCGCTGCTTGAACAGTACCGGCCCGGGCATCGTCAGCTTGATCGCCAGGGCCACGGCGATCATGATCGGCGAGGTCAGGATCACCGCCGTCAGCGCGATGCACATGTCCGACAGCCGCTTGATCGCATTGGTCGTGCCGTGGAACGGCGTTTCGCAGACGGCCACGACCGGCAGGCCGACGACGGTGTCGACGCGCGCCTGGATCAGGTCCAGCATGAAGACGTCGGGCACGAAGTAGATCGACGCCGTCGTGTCGCGCAGGCCGTCCAGCAGCTTGAGGATCCGCGGCTGCGACGCCATCGGCAGCGCGATGAATATCTGGTGGACGCGATGGTTGCGGGCGAAGTCCGCGACGGCGTCGACGCCGCCGAGCAGCGGCGCCTCGGTGATCTCGCCCAGCCGGCTGACGGCCCGGTCGTCGAAGAAGCCGGCGATGCGCGTCTGCGCGAGCGGATCGCTGCTGATCGATTGCGCCAGCGTGCGCCCCAGCTTGTTGGCGCCGACGATGATCGCGACGTGCTCGCCGCCCAGCGCGACCAGGCGCGGCAGCACGAACGGCAGCAGCACGTGCACGCAGATCTGCGAGAACGGCGTCAGTACCACCCAGGTGGCCAGCACGTTCGGGTCGAACGCCCGCATCGTGTTGGAAATCAGCCCGAATACCAGCAGAATGCCGATGATGAGGCCCCAGGTCCCGGTGATCTGGCGGAACAGGCCCGGCGTCTTGTGGCTCAGCGGCAGGTCGCTCGACGGCGTGATGACGAACGCGACGAACGCCAGGATCAGCTCGGGTTGCCCGATCTGCCCGCCCCAGATCCATGTTGCGAGAAACAGACAAGCGGCCGCCAGGCTTCTGTCCAGCAGAATGCGGAACAGCGTGAGCAAGCTTTGGTTGCCTGTGCGTACCGTGGCGAATCCAGGCGACATATGTCCAATTCTTGACAGTGCCATGCGACGCTTTTTATGGAAAAAGAGGCCGAAAGCTGATAACTTGCCGGCGATTCAAGGCATTACTCGCGCCATCTGCCGCTGATCGTCAGAAGCCCCGCCATGGTCCAGCGGTGCCAAGGATATAACAAGGTCATTATTCTCAAGGGATGCAAATGAGGAACAGGGCGCTTGCTCGCAGCTTCGCAACCTGGTCGGCCGCCGCGCTGCTGCCGGCCGCCGCACTGGCCCAGCCGATCGTTCCCCCGGCGCCGGAGCTCACCAACGTGCCGACGGACCAGAACGTGCTGCGCTTCGATGCGGGCGCCAACGTCGAGCACCACAGCAATGTCACGGGTCTGAGCAACAGCGTCGACCCCCAGCCGATCTACGGCAAGAGTTCGCGGAGCGACACGATCCTGCGCGGCACGTTCGGTGTCGCGTACGACCAGATGTTCAGCCTCCAGCGGCTGACGCTCGAGGCCCGGCTCGATCCGGCCAAGTACTTCACGTACTCGCAATTCGACTATCTCGGCTATTCGGGCCGCGTGAACCTCGACTGGGCGGTCGGCAACGCGTTGTATGGAACGCTCGGCCTGCGCGCCGGGCAGGCGCTGACCTCCGTGCTGTCCAATGCCACCGGCAACCGCAACCTCGAGCGCCGCACCACGCTGTACGGGTCCGCCGGCCTGCGCTTCACGCCCAGCACGTCGGTGTTCGTCGGCGCCGACACCACCAAGCTGGATAACTCCGAGGACTACTTCCGCTCGGCCGACAACCGTGTCGACGCGTTCGAGACCGGCATCCGCTATGCGCCTGGCACGGGCACCGACATGTCGCTGCTCTATCGCCACCAGAAATCCGACTACCCGAACGACCAATTGTTCGATTCGCTCGGCAACGTGCTGCCGCCCGGCGTCTCGGTCAACAACTCGTACAAGCAGAACGCCGCGCTGGTCCGGATGTCGGTCATGCCGTCCGAGGACACCCGCATTTCGGGCGAATTGGGCTACACGAAGCGCAAGTACGACTCGTTCTCCGAGCGCGACTATTCGGGTCCGACGGCACTGCTGACGCTCGCATGGCGTCCGACCGGCGCGTTCTACATGAACGCCGAGCTCGAGCGCAACATCGCCAGCACGCTGTACCTGACGTCCAACTACATCCAGGTGACCGAGATCCGCTTCATGCCGGTCGTCGTGCTCACCGGCAAGACGCGGCTGAACGGCCGCTTCGGCTACTCGCAGCAGGAGTACAAGGGTGACACGGGGCTGCTGGCGACGGCTGGGCCGGTGCGCAAGGACGACCTCTACACGTATGGCGTCCAGCTCGCGTATGACTACAGCCGCGGCCTGGCGTTCACGCTCGACCTGCGCCGCCTGCAGCGCAAGTCGAACTACGAGGGGCTCAAGTTCTCGAACAACATCATCGGCGTCGG
The DNA here is from genome assembly GCA_029779435.1 of Pseudomonadota bacterium. GTDB lineage: Bacteria > Pseudomonadota > Gammaproteobacteria > Burkholderiales > Burkholderiaceae_E > JAKPAM01. The sequence continues at coordinate 41,414 of JAKPAM010000036.1, forward strand.
CGTGACCGCGCGCTTCTGATACTGTTGCGCGATGGGCATCCCTCGTGGATGCCCGGCACGGCAGTCCGCGAACCGGCCCCTTGGCCGGTTTTTCGCTTCGAGAAGCCCGGAGAGGCCCTAAGATGCTGTCATGTCGTCAGTGGTTGAAGACCGCTCAGCATTCGGTCACATCTTCCGGCGGCGACGGCAGGTATATTTGCGCTGTAAATTTCCCCATCGATTCCACACCGACGAGTGGCCACGCTGCGGCTGCGACTTCAAAAGGTTCGGATGCAAACAATGTTTAAATTGCTTGTCAAGCTCATTTCCGTTGCGAGCCTGCTGTTCTGGCTCGGGGGCGTCCAGGCGCAGTCGACGGCCGCGCCCGCCAGCGCTGCCGCTCGCGATGATTACCTGGTCGGTGCCGGTGACGTCGTCCGGATCACCGTGTTCCAGAACCGCGATCTCGACGTCGAGGCCCGGGTGTCCGAGAACGGCGTCATTTCGTTCCCGCTGGTCGGTGTGGTCAAGATCGGCGGCCTGTCGCCGACGGCGGCCGAGCAACTGATCGCCAAACGGCTCAGGGATGGCAACTTCCTGCAGAATCCGCAGGTCACGCTGAACATCACGCAGTTCCGCAGCCAGCAGGTCGCTGTGCTCGGCAACGTCACCCGTGCCGGCCGTTATCCGCTGGAGACCACCGGCATGCGCCTGTCCGAGGTCCTGGCGCTGGCCGGCGGCGTCGCCCCCACGGGCGCCGACGAGGTCATCGTCGTGACCGGCCGCGAGGGCCGCATGCAGCGCATCGAGGTCGACCTGGTCGACCTGTTCACCGGCGGCGACCTGACCAAGGACCTGGTGATGCGGGCCGGCGACGTGATCTTCGTCAACCGCGCTCCCAACTACTACATCTACGGGCAGGTCCAGCGTCCGGGCATGTACGTGGTCGACCGCGGCATGACGGTGGCCCAGGCGATCGCCAAGGGGGGCGGCCTGACGCTGCGCGGTACCGACAAGGGGGTCCGCATCCAGCGCCGCTACGCGAACAAGAGCGTTCAGGTCATCGAGCCTAAACTCGAAGATCCGATCCGCCCGGACGATCTCGTGTTCGTGCGCGAAAGCATCTTCTGATCGGCGGGCGATCGCTCGTCGATGCAAAGGCCGGGCCGTCGCCCGGCCTTTTTCGTTGTCGCGTCCCTTGTTTCCGTCGAAGCCGGGGCTCAGCGCAGCGGCAGGCCGGTCGGCTCGATCCAGCCCAGATAGTGCGCGAGCAGGATCAGCAGGAACAGCGCGACCGACAGCGATATCCGCCAGGTCAGCGCCCGCACGACGTGCGCCGAGCGCCCCTTGTCACGGACGAGGTAGAACAGCGCCGAGCCCAGACTGGTCAGGATCAACGCGAACGCGAGCAATACGAGCCATTTCATTTCCGCATTGTATGTCTAGGGACGCGCTGACCAATCCACGCGGCCGTCGCATCCGCCCCTCGGGCGGTCCGCCGCGTTGCCCTTTGCGGCCAATAACACCGCTATTGACCACGAATGGCGCCTTGCGTCCCATCCCGATGGTCGGCGCGAGCGGCCCGGCGCACGTGTCGACCGATGGCCGCGGACCGCTCGGCTTAGAATGTCGGGTTCGTTCGCCTGGAATCTCGCGTCTTGAACCCGCCCTCTGGCTCCTCCGGGCCGTCGTCGCCCGTCACTTCTCCGTCCTCCGTTGATCCGGTGCAGCCGCGCCGGCCGAGCCGTGGCCGGCTCAAGGCGCTGGCGGTGCTGCTCGTGTGCGCGGCGCCCGTCATCGCGTCGTACCTGATGTACTACGTGGTCCAGCCATCGGGCCGTACCAACTACGGCGAACTGCTGGTGCAGCAGTCGGTCGACACGCTGGCGGGGACGGACGCGCAGGGGCAGCCCGTCTCGCTGTCGCAATGGCAGGGCCGCTGGCTGATGGTGCTGGCGAGCGCGCAGGCGTGCCGCGACGACGCATGCGCGAAGCGGCTGTACCTGTCGCGCCAAGTGCGCACGACGGCCGGCAAGGACATGGATCGCGTCGAACGCGTGCTGCTGCTGACCGGCCCCGACGATCCGTCGCCGGCGCTGCTGGCGCAGCATCCTGGGCTGCACGTGGTCCGTGTGTCGCCGGCGCGGTTCGATGGGTTGTTCGGCCAGGCGCGGCCGGCTCCGGCGGAAGAGGACCATGGTGCCGGCACTGGCACTGGCACTGGCACTGGCACTGGCACTGGCACTGGCACTGGCACTGGGGCAGGGGCAGGGGCAGGGGCAGGGGCAGGGGCAGGGGCAGGGGCAGGCCGGGATGCCTCTGCGGCGGCACCGGCCACCACCGCCGGATCGCCGATGCCGGCGCTCGATGCGCTGTACATGGTCGATCCGCTCGGGCACCTGATGATGCGCTACCCCCCGGATTTCGATCCGAACCGGCTCAAGAAAGACTTGGCCAAGCTGCTGCGCGCCTCGCGCGTGGGTTGAGAGGCCAGGATCACGATGAGTCGATCGCCTTCTTCGTTCTATCGCCGCCTGATCGCCGTGACCACGGTGCTGACGCTGTGTCTGGTGATGCTGGGCGCCTACGTGCGGCTGAGCGACGCGGGGCTGGGCTGCCCCGACTGGCCGGGCTGCTACGGGCACCTGACGCCGACGCGGGCCAGCGACTTCATCGCCCGCGCAGTGGAAGTCCAGGGGGGCGAGCACGGTCCGGTCTCGATGGGCAAGGCCTGGCGAGAGATGGTGCACCGCTACTTCGCCAGCGGACTGGGCCTGCTGATCATCGCGATCGCGGTGATCGGATGGCGTCAGCGGGCACGCCTGGGCCAAAGCCCATGGCTGGCGACCGCGCTGGTCGGCGTCGTCGTGCTGCAGGGCCTGTTCGGAAAATGGACGGTGACGCTGCTGCTCAAGCCCGCGATCGTCACGGGGCACCTGCTCGGCGGCCTGCTGACGCTGGCGATGCTGGTCTGGCTGTGGGAGCGGCAGCACGCCGGCCACGCGCGCGTCGACGCGGCGGCCGCCCGCCGGCTCCGCGCGGCGTCGCTGCTGGGCTTCGCGTTGCTGGCCGGGCAGATCTTCCTCGGCGGCTGGACCAGCACCAACTACGCGGCCCTCGCGTGTCCCGATTTGCCGACCTGCCAGGGGCAGTGGCTGCCCGAGACCAATTTCGCCGATGCTTTCCACCTGGTGCGCGAACTGGGCATGACCGGCGATGGCGAGAACCTGCCGATGCAGGCGCTGACGGCCATCCATTTGTCGCACCGGATCGGCGCCGTCGTCGTCGCGTTGTATCTCGGATGGCTGGCCTGGCGGGTCAGGCGCGTCGATGGCCTGCAATCGCTCGGCGCCGCGTTGATGGCGGTGCTGGCCGCCCAACTGGTGCTGGGCCTGAGCAACGTGTGGCTGAGCCTGCCGCTGCCGGTGGCGGTGGCCCATAACGGAGGAGCGGCGGTGCTTGTGGCGCTGATGGTGATGCTAAACTACCGCGTCGGCCGCGCCCGTCGGGTCAATCCTGCCGTCGTTCGGTCCATTCACCCGGCCCGCCACCAAGCCTGAGTTTTTTACGCATGCAAGCCATCGATGTTTCGCAGCCGGCCGGCTGGCGGCATGTATCTTCTCAATACCTGGCGTTGACCAAGCCGCGGATCACGCTGTTGGCGGCGTTCTGCGCATTGATCGGCATGCTGCTCGCTTCCGACGGGCCCGTGCCCACGCCGATCCTGGTCTTCGGCGTGCTCGGCATCTCGCTGCTGGCGGGCGCCGGTTTCGCGTTCAATTGCCTGATCGAGCGCGGTATCGACGCGCGCATGGCCCGCACGCGGGCCCGTGCCACGGCGCGTGGCGAGCTCAACCCCAAAGGCATCGTCCTGTTCGCGGGCGGGCTCGGTGGGCTCGGCGCCTGGCTGCTGCACGCGTTCGTCAACCCGCTGACGATGTGGCTGACGCTGGCGACGTTCGTCGGCTACGCAGTCGTCTACACGGTGCTGCTCAAGCCGGCGACGCCGCAGAACATCGTGATCGGCGGCGCGTCGGGCGCGATGCCGCCGGTGCTCGGCTGGGCGGCCGTGGCCAACGACGTCACCGCGCACGCGCTGGTGCTGTTCCTGATCGTCTTCGTCTGGACCCCGCCGCATTTCTGGGCGCTGGCGCTGTATCGTGTCGAGGACTACCGCAAATCGGGCCTGCCGATGCTGCCGGTCACGCATGGGCCCGAGTTCACGCGGCTGAGCATCCTGCTCTACACGGTGCTGCTGGTCGCCGCGTCGCTGCTGCCCTACGTCATCGGCATGAGCGGCGTTTTCTACGCCGTGTGCGCGCTGGCGTTGGGCGGCGTGTTCCTGCGCTATGCGTGGATGCTGTGGCGGCAGTACTCGGATGCGCTGTCGCGCAAGACCTTCGGTTATTCGATCCTGTACCTGGCCGCCCTGTTCGGCGCATTGCTCATTGACCATTACCTCTGAATCGCGTCGCCACGCCGTCCGCACCGGGATCGCGCGTCCGTCCCCATCGACGGGCGTAGCGGCGCGACGCCGCGTGCTGCGCATGGCCGCCGTGACGGCGGCGGCCGGTTGGCTGACCGTCGGTTTGTCCGGTCTGGCCGGTTGCGACCGAGCGGGTCCCAGCTTCAAGAATGCCGACATCACCGGCGCCAACTACGCGCAGGATTTCAAGCTCACCGGCCATGACGGCAAGACTTATACGCTGGCCGATTTCAAGGGCAAGGTCGTCGTCATCTTCTTCGGCTTCACGCAGTGCCCCGACGTCTGCCCGACCAACCTGATGGAGCTGGCCGAGGCCAAGAAGCGCCTGGGCGCCGAGGGCAACCAGATCCAGGTGCTGTTCGTGACGCTCGATCCGGAGCGCGATACGCGCCAGGTGATGGCTCAGTACACCACGTCGTTCGATCCGACGGCCATCGGCCTGTTCGCCGATCCGGAGACGACCGCGCAGACCGCCAAGTCCTTCAAGGTCTTCTACCAGAAGGTACCGGGCAAGACGCCGGACACCTACACGCTCGAGCATACGGCCGGCAGCTACGTGTTCGACCGCGCCGGCAAGGTGCGCCTGTTCGTCCGGCACGGGCAGGGGCTCGACGCGTTGACGCACGATTTGAAGCAGCTCGTCGAACTCGGCTAGACATCATGGTCGCCAGACTGCGGGGGGCCGATCTCCCGACATCCAAGTAACGCGACATTCGCTGCGAGCGCGCGGGAGGCGGTCCCGACAGCGTCCTCGGTCGCGTCTGGCGGCTTGTTCACCCGGCAGATCGAGGCCCGTGTCGATCTTCGAGCGAACGGCCCCGGAAGCGTGAGTGGCGGATGCGGCGGGTACCCGCGGCTGCCGCTCACATCCCTGGAGCGGCGGCGCGCGGTTGTCGGCTCATCGTTTCAGCGCGTCGCTGAGCACCGGTACCAACGCATGGTCGACGAACCAGCGCGAACCGGTATCGGTCAGGTGGCTGGTGTCGTACGACATCAGCGCGAAACCCTTGGACGTCACGCCGGTCAGGCAGCCCTGCGCATCGCAAAAGAAATCGCGCGGCGACACGTAGCGCGCCGGCGCATCGCCGAGGAATCCGCGAATCGTCTGGTCCAGCTCCGGCAGCGTGGCCTTCAGGCCGAACTGCGTCCGCTCGGGCAATTGCCGGTGCGATCGGTAGTACGACTGCAGCGCGCGCGGCAGCGACGGCTGCCATTCCGGAAACGGGCCGACGACGATCACCTGGCCCACGCCGGCTTCCTTGAGCAGGTGCACGGTGCGGGGTAGTTCGCGCCGCACCGATTCGGCATCGATGCCGTACCAGGCGGCTGACACGATGACGACCGCCGGCCGTGCCGCGCGGATGCGCTCCAGCGCCAGTTCGACGACGCCGGGGCAGAATGGCCGGTTGCCGCGCGAGAAATTCTGCAACGGCGGGCAGGCACTGGCCGTGATCTGCGAGAAGACGGCGCCGAGCGCGGCGCTGCGTTCGCGCAAGCCCAGCGTCAGATGGGCGGCGTGCGAATCGCCCCACAGTACGATCTGCGGCCGCACATCGGTGCCGGCGGGCTTCGGCAGGCAATGCGCACCCAGGTCGCTGGCCGGCTGCGTGTAGCGCAGGAAGCAATCGCCTTCGCGGTAGTCCGCGGCCGGATCGTAGTGGAATCCGCGCAGTTCGGCGCTTTCCGGGAAGCGGGTCGGGATGCCGTCGGCACGCCAGGTCGCCCAGCCGCCGAGGCCCAGCAGCGCGATGACCAGTGCCGACGTCGCCAGCGCGCGTCGTTCGCGATGGCCGTCGCGGCGCATCCGCCCGGCGAAGCGCTGCACCGGCTTCTCGACGAACTGCCAGGTCAGCCAGGCGAGTACGAACGACAGCGCGACCAGCCCGTACTTGAGCGCGCGCATCGACGCGTCGCCCTCGTCCGGCCCTTGCACGATGTGCAGGAACGACAGCAGCGGCCAGTGCCACAGGTACAGCGGATAACTGATCAGGCCGATCAGCACCAGCGGCCGCAGCGAGAGGATTCGCCGGTTGATCCACGACCCCTGGCCGGCGTGGATCAGCATGGCCGAGCCCAGTACCGGCATCAGCGCATACCAGCCGGGGAAGGGCGTCAGCCCGTCGATCAGCGCGGTGGCGATCAGGATCAGGCCGAGCCCGATCGCGCCGGTCAGCTCGGCGGCTCGCGCCGCGTTGCCGCCCAGCACCGCCGCGCCGATCTGCTGGCCCGGCCGGCGGAACTCGTACCAGGCGATCGCCGCGCCGGTCAGCAGCTCCCAGAAGCGGCTCGGCAGCAGGTAGAACGTCGCCGACGGGTAAGCCTGCAGGCCGCCGATGTTGATCACGAACGACACGCCGAACAGCAGCGCGATGGCCAGCGTCACCGCGCCGGCGCGCCGCATCGCGAAGAAGGCCATCAGGATCAGTGGCCAGATCAGGTAGAACTGCTCCTCGACACCCAGCGACCAGAAGTGCAGCAGCGGCTTGAGTTCGGCCGAGGTATCGAAATAGCCGGCTTCGCTCCACAGCAAGATGTTCGAGACGAATAGCGAACTGGCCGCGACGTGCTGGCCCAGCGACGCGAAATCATTGGACGACAGCACGAACCACCCGATCGCCCAGGTCGCCAGCAATACGACGGTCAGTGCGGGCAGGATGCGCCGGCACCGGCGGAAGTAGAAATCCGCCAACGTATACGTGCCGTCGCGCATCTCGCGGAACAGGATTCCGCTGATCAGGTAGCCGGAGATGACGAAGAACACGTCGACGCCGATGTAGCCGCTCGGCAGGCGTAGCGGCGAGGCGTGGAAGAACACGACCCACAGCACCGCCAGCGATCGCAGCCCGTCGATCTCGGGGCGGTGCCCTTGGAGCCGTTTCGCGCCGGCCGTTGGCGGGTCGGCCGACTCGGCGCCGGAAGGCGACGTCGTCGCCGTGTCGCCGGGCCGCTGCGGAATCACCAGGTCGTCGGGCGGCCAGACGTTCAGCTCGGGCGTGGAGTCGTGTCGGCTGGACGACGCGGAGCGGGCACCTCCGATGCGTGTCGGGGTACGGCGGCGGCTGCCAGGGTCGGAGATCTCGGGAGGCGAGGACATCGATACGGCGACGGTCATCGAGCCGGCGCCGCCGGCGCCTCATGCGGGGCGACCGGCGACGACGATCCGGGCAATTGATCGGAGGCTGTCAAACTATCGGCCGAATCGGCCCGATGCGTCCAGACGCCGGTGGATGGGCTGTCGCTCCTCGTTGTGACCGAACCACAACGCGGCGATGGAAGGTCGGGAGGCGCGACCGCATTCGCCCATCGCCGCCGCTTCGCCGGCTTCTCGTGCGGCCGGGCCGGCGCGCGGGTGCCGGAGCTGCCGGTCTGCAAGGATATCGCGTGTTGAGGGCGGCCGGCGGCCGTGAGCGGTGCGTCAGTTCCAGTGCGGATCATCGGACTCGGCCAGAGCGTCCGCGATTCGCTAAGCTGTCGGAACCGGCGCCAGGGAGCGCTGATCAATTCGACCCGGCCGCCGCGTCGAATTGATCAGCGCGTCCGTCGTACGCGAATGCGTTCGGGCGAAGCACGGCCCGGCGTGCGAGCGCGTGTCGGGACACCACATCGTTTCATCGAGGGAATCATGAGCAGCGATACAACCGTCTATGACTTTTCCGCCAAGGATCTGACCGGCCTCGAACGCCCGTTGTCCGACTACGAGGGCAAAGTGCTGCTGATCGTCAACACGGCCAGTCGCTGCGGATTCACGCCGCAGTATGCCGGCCTCGAAGCGCTCTATCGCAGCCATCACGACAAGGGCCTCGAGATCCTCGGCTTCCCGTGCAACCAGTTCGGCGCTCAGGAGCCGGGCGACGAAGCGCAGATCGGCGAGTTCTGCGAGCGCAACTATGGCGTGTCGTTTCCGATGTTCGCGAAGGTCGATGTCAACGGGGCGCATACTCACCCGTTGTTCCAATGGCTCAAGGCGCAGGCGCCGGGCCTGCTGGGATCTCGGGACATCAAGTGGAATTTCACGAAGTTCCTGGTCGGCCGCGATGGGCAGGTGATCGATCGGTTCTGGCCGACGACCACGCCCGCCGGCCTCACGTCCGACGTCGACAAGGCGCTGCGAGCGTCCTCCTGACCACGGGCCGAAGCGCAACCCTTGTCCTTCCGGACGAAGTCGAGCGAGGCAAGCCCGTTCTGGCGCCGAAGGCGCCCCGTACCGTGGAGAGGAAGCTGTCGCCTTCAGGCGGCAGCGACTCGCCACGGTCCTCAACCTCCAGGGAATCAAGATGAAACGTTTGATCGCGATGCTTGCCGTTTCCGCCGCCGCTACCGTTGCCGCGGCGCCCGTCTTCGCCAAGGATGCGAGGGAAGACAAGGCACCGGCCGTCTTGGCCCAGGCCACGCATGGCACGACCACGCCGGCGGCTCCTGCCATGCCGCCGCCGGCGGGCGCGACCAAGGACGCCGCCAAGGGCGGCGCTGCCGCCGCGACCGATGCCGCCAAGACGGCGCCTGCGGCGCCGATGGTCGACAAGGCTTCTCCCAAGGGAGAGCTGCTCGACATCAACACGGCGTCGGCTGACGAGCTCAAGGCGTTGACCGGCATCGGCGATGCGCGCGCCGAGGCGATCATCAAGGGCCGTCCTTATCGTGCCAAGAACGAACTGGTCGACAAGAAGATCCTGACCAAATCGGTCTACGACAAGATCAAGGACAAGATCATCGCTCGGCAGAAGTGAGACGAGCGGCGGTCTGAAGCCCGCGCTGCGGATCAGCCTATCCGCCGCAGCGGCGGGTAGACGAAGCGCATGCGCAGATGCGCGTCGCGCGGCTGGTACAGGCGCAGCACCACGTAGAAATCGTCATCGGCCGGCGTGGGCAGCCAGTTGTGGCCCGTGCCCGGGTCGGTGGCCTGCATCCGGATGCGCAGCCCGCCATCCGGATCCCGAACGAGCCCGGGCGTCCGGTCGCCGATCGAATAGCGGCTGATCGGGTTGTCGACCAGCAGGCAGTCGCGCCGGCCATACATCGTCAGCGACCAGAATGCGTCGACCTCCGGCGCCTGGCCGGGACCGAAGTACAGTTCGTAGCGCGCGCTGCCCGCCAGGGCCTGGCCGTCGGCGTCGACCTCGCACATCGGATACATCGCCTCCTCGATGCCCAGGGCGCCGATCAGGTTGCGCGCCACGCGCGCGCGGGTCAGGTAGTCGTCGTCGTAGCCGGTGCGGATCGTCACCGGGACATTCCAGCCCCCGCCCAGTTGCGCGGCCTGCGTATCGTCGCGCAACGTGGCATAGACGCGGGGCAGGGCCCGCGTGAACGCATCCCGCCGTGCTGCCTCGGCTGCGGGCCGGCCGTCGATCAGCCCGAAGGCCGCATGGGACGCCAGCAGCGCCGTCTCGGCCTCCGGCGCGGCATTGCGCGCCAGCGCCGCCGAGACGGTCCGCAGATAGGCGTCCGGCGCCGGGACCTGTGTGCGACGGCCGTCGAGACGGGTGTCGATGAGCTGCCAGGCAGGCGCGCCATCGGCGGCACGCCGGATTGCATAGGCATCCTGCAGCCGGTGCGCGATCGCCAGGTCGGCATCGTTCGCGTCCACCAGCATCCGGCCGATGATCCAGACGTCGTCGCCCGGCGCGGCGATCCGCACCATGCCCGCGGGTACGTCCCCCTGCCAGCGCGGGCCGTGCACGAACACGCTCTGCGCGCGATTGCCGGTCGTGCGCCGTCCCGCGTAGGCGAACGGGTTGGTCCAGAAGTCCAGGAATCCCAGCGTCCAGTAGCGATCGCCCATGTCGGGGATGTCGATCACCAGCGGCCCGGCCGCCAGGTCGAGCCAGACGTTGTCGTAGAGCGTATCGTTGTTCGGCGACACCACCTCGCGGTTGGCGGGCGTCAGCAGCGCGCGCGAGTGCGTGAAGCCATTGCACCAGCGCAGCGTCGATGCGCGCTCGTTGGTCGCGAGCTGTCCGTCCGGGCCGCGGCGTGGGCAGGTGGCCGCGCGCATACGCGCCATCTCGTACAGCGGTAGCGAATAGAGCACCGCATCACGTGCGGCATCATCGAGATCGGTCGGGGCGAGGGACACGGCGATTTCCGGCGGCGAATGACGACGCTCGTCATGATGGCGTCAGTCGGTGCCCGAATCAAAACACGGATTCGGATATTGGAAATCGCGCGAGCCGGGGAGGCAGGCGCAAAAAGATCCGCCTCGGACTTGCGTCGTTGGCGGGGAAATGAGGAGGAGGAAATCCGTGAGGAAGTCGGGGCGCGTCAAACGCCCCTGCCTGGATCAGGCGTAGGCTGCGAGCACGCCTTTCATCTTTTTCAAGGCCTTGGCCTCGATCTGGCGGATGCGCTCGGCAGACACGCCGTACTCGGCTGCCAGTTCGTGCAACGTCATCGTGCCGCCTTCGTCGTCATCCTTCAGCCAGCGCGTCTCGATGATCCGGCGGCTGCGGTCGTCGAGTCCGGCCAGTGCCTGCTGCAGGCCGTCGCTCTGCAGCCGATCCATCTGGCGCGCTTCGAGGATGCGCTCCGGTTCGGCGCTCGGCGAGCTCAGGTACGCGATCGGCGCGAAATCGTCTTCGCCGTCATCGCTGTGGGATTCGAGCGCGATGTCCTGGCCGTTGAGCCGGGTTTCCATCTCGACGACGTCCTGCTTGCGCACGTTCAGCGTCTCGGCGATCCGGTCGACGTCCTCGGTGCTCAGCGTGTGCCTGTCGGCCGCGCGCTGCGAGCGCAGATTGAAGAACAGCTTGCGCTGTGCCTTGGTCGTCGCGACCTTGACCAGGCGCCAGTTCTTCAGGATGTACTCGTGGATCTCGGCCTTGATCCAGTGCATCGCGAACGAGACCAGCCGGACGCCGCGATCGGGATCGAAGCGCTTGACCGCCTTCATCAGGCCGATGTTGCCCTCCTGGATCAGGTCCGCGTGCGGCAGCCCGTAGCCCAGGTATTGGCGGGAAATCGATACGACCAGTCGCAGGTGCGACATCACCATCTCGCGCGCTGCATCCAGGTCGCCGCTATCGCGGAAACGCTTGGACAGCTCCTGTTCGCGCTCGGGGGTGAGCATCGGCACGCGATTGACCGCGCCGATGTAGGCATCCAGGTTGCCGACGGCCGGAAGTGCAATCGCAGCGCCTGGGGCGCGGACCGGCACCAGGGCGGTAGCAGCAGCTTGGTTCATGAGCCTGTGGTTCCTTGTAGAGCGCCCGGACACTCCCGGGCAGTGTCAATATTAGCACTCGATCCCGGGGAGTGCTAATCAAACTTCCCAATCCGGTTCATAGCGGGAATCAATGTAAGGCCATGGGAGCCCGCCGCGGCAGAAGCGACGCCGAGGCGATGCTTCGGCGGCTTTCGCCGCGCAGGGCTCCTGGACCAGGAACAGGTCTTCTAAACGGATCGGGCCGATGGCGGCAGAACGAATCGCCTGGGTGGCGGTCGTGGCTGCCAGCCGGTTGGATGGCGCGCCGCGCGCTGGTGATGCGATCGCGTGGCGCTCCGTGACAGTCCTGATGATTCAGTCGACATACCGAGCTTAAACTGGCACATGCTTACGCTCTATACCTATTTCCGCAGTTCGGCGTCTTTTCGGGTGCGCATCGGGTTGAACCTGAAGGGGCTCGAACGCGAGGATGAAGTCGTCTGGCTGCTGTCGGACGAGCAGGGCGGCGATGCGTATCGCCGGCTCAATCCGCAGAAGCTCGTGCCCGCGCTGGCCGTCGACGGGCAGGTGCTCAGCCAGTCGCTGGCGATCCTCGAGTACCTGGAAGAGACGTATCCGGATCCGCCGTTGCTGCCGGCGAGCCCGATCGAGCGCGCCCGCGTGCGGTCGCTGGCGTTGTTGATCGCCTGCGAGATCCATCCGCTGAACAACCTGCGGGTCCTCAAGTACCTGAAGCAGACGCTGGGCCACGACGCGCAGCAGGTCGACGCCTGGTATCGCCATTGGTGCCGGGAAGGGTTCGACGCCTTCGAGCGGCAGGTCACCGACGGGCAGGCGGGCCGCTATTGCCATGGCGACACCGTCACCCTGGCGGATATCTGCCTGGCTCCGCAGGTCTTCAACGCCCGGCGTTTCGGGGTCGACCTGGCCGTCTATCCGGCGACGATGGCGATCTTCGACCGGTTGATGCAGTTGGACGCCTTCGCGCGCGCGCAGCCGTCCGAGCAGCCGGATGCCGCGCGGGCGGCGAATGGGTGACCGGGACGGCGCTTCCTGGCGTCCGTTCCGGCCGGAGCGAATGGATCAGCGCGTCCCTGGCGTGAGAAGCGGCCCGTTCGCGACGGCGGATTCGGATGCGGCCGACGCCGTGGTCACGCCCCGGTGACCGCTTCGGCGAACTCTGCGGCGCTGAACGCCTGCAGGTCGTCGATGCCCTCGCCGACGCCGATGAAGTAGACCGGAATCGGCTTGTCGCGCTGCTGCCAGGCCAGGCCGATCAACGCGCCGCCCTTGGCCGTGCCGTCCAACTTGGTGACGATCAGGCCGGTCAGTCCGACGGTCTCGTCGAACGCCTTGACCTGCGTCAGCATGTTCTGGCCGGTGTTGCCGTCCAGGATCAGCAGCGTCTGATGCGGCGCGCCGGCCATCGCCTTGCTCAGCACGCGCTTGATCTTCTTCAGTTCGTCCATCAGGTGCGTCTGCGTCGGCAGCCGTCCCGCGGTGTCGATCATCACGACTCCGGTCGAACGCGCCACGCCGGCGGATACGGCGTCGAACGCGACCGCCGCCGGATCGCCGCCCTGCTGCGCGATGACCTGCACGTCGTTGCGGGCGCCCCAGGTCGCCAACTGCTCGCGCGCCGCCGCGCGGAACGTGTCGCCCGCGGCCAGCAGGATCGACTTGCCCTCGCGCTGCAGATGGTGCGTGAGCTTGCCGATCGACGTCGTCTTGCCGGCACCGTTGACGCCCGCGATCATCATCACCAGCGGCCGCGCTTCGTCGATGTCCATCGGCTGCTCCAGCGGACGCAACGCTTCGGCGATCAGCGCGCGCAGTGCCTCGCGGACCTGCTCGCCCGTGGTCAGGCGCTGTGACTTGACCCGTGCGCGCAGATCCTTGAGCAGCCGCTCGGTGGCCTCGAATCCGGCGTCGCTGGTCAGCAGCGCTGTTTCCAGGTCCTCGAACAGCGTCTCGTCGATCTTGGTCAGGCCGAACAGGCCCGCCAGGTTGCCGCGCGTCTTGCCCAGGCCCTGCTTGAGACGGGCCATCCATCCCTTGCGCTCGGCCGGCGCGGGCGCCAACTCGTAACCGTCCGGGGCGGCCTCGCCGGGCTCGGTGTCTTGCGCGCTGGCCTCCGCCGTCGATTCGGCGGCGGGCTGCGGGGCGACTAGGTGCGCGGAAACCGGTGCGGCGACAGGGGGTACGGAACCCTGGCCCGCGATCGGCGGGGCGACGGGCGGCGCGGAAACCGGTGCCGTAATCGGTGGAGCGATGGGGGGCGCGGCAACCGGCGGGGCGGTAACTGGCGGGGCAGCGACCGGCGGGGCAGCGACCGGCGGGGCGGCGACCGGCGGGGCGGCGACCGAGGGGGCGGCGGAGGGCGTGGCGGCGGAGGGCGGCGGGGCCGGCGGCTGCGGCGGCGCGGAGCGGAAGAGTCCGGGGTGGAGCAGCGAGGGCCGCCTGGCCGGCGGGGCCGCCGGCGGGGGCGCGGGAACGACGGTCTCGGGCGCTGGCGACTGTGCTGCTACCCCGGCCGGAGGCGGCGCGAAGTCGACCCGGGCCGGTGTTGGCGCGACGTCGACCGAGGCCGAGGACGGGACGGAGGGCGGTGCGATGCCGACCGGGTCGGAGGACGGAGCGGGTGCCGGTCCCACGTCGATCGTGGCCGGAGGCTGCGCCGGGTCGACCGTGGCGGGCGCCGACGCGGGGTCGACGAGGTTGGTCGAGGGTGCGGAAGGTTCGACCGGCGGCGCGGCGGGCGGCTCGGGGACCGGGGCTGGCGCGGGAGGTTTCTTGCGTCTGAGGAAGCCGAACATATCGAGGGGCTGGCGCGAAAGGCGTGGCGAAGGCCCCCGAACGGTGGGTTCCTGCGGGGAGACCAGCGGGTAAACTCTGGGCCTCGATTGTAGCGGCTTCCGTCATGAACGATTCGCTCCATCCTTCCTCCCGTTCCCCGGCCCGGCAACGGACCCGAGCCCTGCTTCGGCGGCTTCTGCGGCCCACGCTCCTGGCAGGCTGGCTGGCGCTGGCCGGCCTGTCGGTGACCCCAGCGGCCCTCGCTGCGCCGGCCACCGCAGCCACGGCTCCCGACCTCATCGACCACACGCTGCCCAACGGCCTGCGGTTGCTGATCAAGGTCGATCAGCGTGCGCCGACCGCGATCCAGGTCGTCTACTACCGTGCCGGCTCGCTCGACGAGGTCAACGGCCGCACCGGCCTCGCGCACGCCCTCGAGCACATGATGTTCAAGGGCACGCCGTCGAATCCGGACGGTCAGTTCTCGAAGATCGTCGCGCGCATGGGCGGCCGCGAGAACGCGTCGACGACGCGCGAGTACACGAACTATTTCCAGCAGGTGCCGGCCAGCGGATTGACGCAGGTGATGGCGCTCGAGGCCGACCGGATGGCCAACCTGACGCTCGACGCCGACGCGTTCGCCAAGGAGATGATGGTCATCCGCGAAGAGCGCCGGATGCGGACCGACGATCGCCCCGCCGGGCTCGTGTACGAACAGTTGATGGCCAGCGCGTTCGTCGCGTCGCCGACCCGCACCCCGGTGATCGGATGGATGGACGACCTGTCGACGATGACGGTCGACGACCTGCGCGGCTGGTACCGCGACTGGTATGCGCCCAACAACGCCGTCGTGGCGATCGCGGGCGATGTCGACCCGGCGCAGGTCATCCGGCAGGCCGCGCTCACGTATGGAACGATTCCTTCGCGCGCGCTGCCGGAGCGCAAGCGGCAGGCCGAGCCCGAGCAGCGCGGCCTGCGCCGCATCGTCGTCAACGCGCAGGCGCAGGCGCCGTCGGTGCTGATGGCGTTCAAGGTGCCCCGGCTCGTCGACGTCGAGCACGACGTCGACCCCTATGCGCTCGAACTGCTGTCGGCCGTGCTCGACGCCGACGCCAACGGCCGGATGACCCGGGAGGTCGTGCGCCGTTCGCGCGTGGCCAACCAGGCCGGCGTCGGTTATGACCTGACGTCGCGCGGGCCGGTGCTGTTCCTGCTGAGCGGCACGCCGGCCGAGGGCCGCACGACCGACGAGCTCGAAGCCGCGTTGCGGGCGCAGATCGCGCGCATAGCGAAGGAAGGCGTCGGCGCGCAGGAACTCGCGCGCGTCAAGAATCAATACGTGGCCAGCCGCATCTACCAGCGCGACTCGGTGACCTCGCAGGCCTACGAGATGGGCGCGGCCGTCATCGACGGCTTCGCGCCCGACGTGATGGACCGGATCCTCGCGCGCATCCGCGACGTGACGTCGGCGCAGATCCAGGCCGTGGCCGAACGGTATTTCGGTGACGACGCGCTGACGGTCGCGACGCTGCGGCCGTTGCCGCGCGGTGATGCCAAGGCCGAAGCCGACACCAAGAAGCGTGTCGGCGCCAACGCCAACGCCAATGCTAATGCCGACGCCAAGGCCGACGCCAAGGCCGACATGAATGACGGCGCCAGCGCCGGCGCACGAGGAGAGGCCCGATGAATCGCTTCGCTCCGCCCCTCGCCACAGCGCCTATCGCCTGTCAGCGCCTGCTCGAGCGCCTCGTGCGGACGGCGCGGCACGGTGCGGCCCGGGGCGCCGCGCTATTGAGCGCCGCGTTGATCGTATCGGCCGCGCTCCTCGTGTCGATGGCGCTGATGCCCTCGCTGCTGCCCTCGGCACGCGCGGCGTTGCCGATCGAGCAGTGGACGACATCGTCCGGCGCGCGCGTGCTGTTCGTGCGCGCTCCCAGCATTCCGATGTTCGACGTGCGCGTGGACTTCGACGCGGGCAGCCGCTACGACCCGCCCGCGAAGGCGGGCCTGGCGGCGCTGACGCAGGGCATGCTGCTGCGGGGCGCCAAAGGGCTCGACGAGTCCGCGGTCGACGAAGGCTTCGCCAATCTCGGCGCGCTGGTCGGCGGCAGCGCCGGTGGCGACCGTGCATCGGTCTCGCTGCGATCGTTGAGCAGCCGCGCGGAACTCGATGCGGCGGTCGATCTGCTCGGCCGCCTGCTGGCCGCGCCGGCTTTCGCCGAACCGGTGTTCGCCCGCGAGCGCGAACGCGTGCTGCAGGCGGTGCGCGAGGCCGAATTGCGCCCGGCCACGATCGCGCAGCGCGCGTTCGACACGATGCTCTACGGTACCCATCCTTATGGCGTGAACGCGACCGTCGAGACGCTGGAGCGGATCCGGCGCGACGACATGCAGGCCTTCTTCGCCGCGCACTACGGCGCGCGCCGCGCCGTCGTGTCGATGATCGGCGACGTCGATCGCCGCCAGGCCGAAGCGATCGCCGAGCGTCTGACCGGCGTGCTGCCCGCCGGCCAGGAGCCGCCGGCCCTGCCGGCCGTCACGCTCCCCGACAAGGCCGCCGAACGCCGGATCGTGCACAGCGCGTCGCAGAGTCACATCCTGATCGGCGTACCGGCGATCGCGCGCGGTGACGACGACTTCTTTCCGCTGCTCGTGGGCAACTACGTGCTCGGCGGGGGCAGCTTCGTATCGCGGCTGTACAGCGAGGTGCGCGAGAAGCGCGGCCTGGCCTACAGCGTCTATTCGTATTTCAGCCCGCAACTGCAGCTCGGCCCGTTCACGATCGGCCTGCAGACGCAGAAAGCGCAGACCGCCGTCGCGCTGGAGGTCGTGCGCGAGACGCTGGCCCGCTTCATGCGCGAGGGGCCGACGGCCGCCGAGATCGATGCGGCCAAGGACAACCTGGTCGGCGGGTTCGCGCTGCGGATCGATTCGAACGCGAAGATCCTCGAACACCTGTCGTTGATCGGTTACTACCGGCTGCCGATCGATTACCTCGATACCTGGCCCTCGCGCATACAGGCGGTGACGCCCGAGCAGGTGCGCGCCGCGTTCGCGCGGCACGTGCCGGTCGATCGCCTGGTCACCGTCGTCGTCGGCGCCGGAGAGGCCGTTGCGCAGCGCTAGGAGCCCGCACGGTCGAAGCCGCCGAAGCCTTGCGGACGGCGGCGCTTGCGCCGCGCAATCCTCCAGGTCCGCTTCCGCCGGCCAAGTGCGCATCGGCGCCGGCCTGTGGAAGCGCACGCCATTGGCCGTCCCCGACGTCGAAGGGCTGCGTCCGACGCCCGACCGTGTTCGCGAGACGCTGTTCAACTGGCTGGGCCAGCGGCTCGATGGCCTGCGTTGCCTCGATCCGTTCGCGGGCTCCGGCGTGCTGGGGCTCGAAGCGGCGTCGCGCGGCGCCGCCGGCGTGGTGATGCTCGAACGCGATCCGCGCGCGGCAGCCGCGATCCGGGCCGTCATCGACCGGCTCGGCGCGACGCAGGTCACGCTGCACGCCGGCGACGCGCTGCGCTGGCTGGCCGCGCCGGCGCTCGCCGCCGTGCGGTTCGACCTGGTGTTCCTCGACCCGCCGTTCGGCCAGGGCTGGCTCGACCGTGTGCTGCCGCTGCTGGCGCCGCTGCTGGCGCCGGTCGCACGCCTGTACGTCGAGGATGACGCCCCGGTCGATCCCGAACGCGTGTCGGCGGGTCTCGCGACCGCCGGCGCATCCCCGCGCATGGGCCCGCGCGTCGAAGGGCTGCGCGCCGACAAAGCCGGCCAAGTCCATTATCATCTGTTCGAAGTCAGAACCCGTGAATGAATCGGACGCGCCCGAGAGACACGCCAGGGCGGGGCCGATCGAGGCGCAAAGCACAGCCATATCGCGTGATAGGGCGAGCATTCGCAACGACGAGCGGCCTCGTCCTGGCGGGTCTCTCGGGCGTGGCTGATTCGTTCACAGGTTCTTAGACAATCCAACGACGATCGAAGCGGAGACGACAGATGGTGACGGCGGTTTATCCTGGCACGTTCGACCCCTTGACCTGCGGGCATGAAGACATCGTGCGCCGCGCGTCGAAGCTGTTCGGCCGGCTGATCGTCGGCATCGCCGACAGCGATGCCAAGCGTCCGATCTTCAATGTCGAGGAACGCGTCGAGATCGCGCGCGAGGTGCTGGCCGTCTACTCGAACGTCGAAGTGCGGCGCTTCTCGGGGCTGCTGGTCAATTTCGTCCAGAGCTGCAACGCCCACGTCGTCGTGCGGGGCCTGCGCGCGGTGTCCGACTTCGAGTACGAGTTCCAGCTCGCCGGCATGAACCGTCATTTGATGCCCGACATCGAGACGATCTTCATGACGCCGACCGACCAGCATCAATTCGTGTCCGGTACGCTGGTGCGCGAGATCGCGACGCTCGGCGGCGACGTCGCCCAGTTCGTGCCGCCGCCCGTGCTGGCATGGATCACGCGCAAGCTCGCACAGGTGGATGCCAAGCCCAAGTCCTGATCGCCAAGTCCTTATCGTCACCGTGGCGACGGGCTGGCGAGGTGCACGCCACGCAACGAAGGATCACGCCCGATGGCCTTGATCATCACCGACGAATGCATCAACTGCGACGTTTGCGAGCCCGAGTGCCCGAACGGCGCGATCTCGATGGGGCCGGCGATCTACCAGATCGACCCGGCCAAGTGCACCGAATGCGTCGGCCATTACGACGAACCGCAGTGCCAGCAGGTATGCCCGGTCGAGTGCATCCCGATCGATCCCGATCACACCGAGACCCGCGAGCAGTTGCAGCGCAAGTACCTGATGCTGCAGCAGCAGCCGGCAACCGGCTGATCCGCTCGCCATGCGCCGAGGGGGGCGCTGTCGCTCGCCAGGTCACCAGGCCGGCCCATGCCGCCCTTTCCGTTCACCGCCATCGATCCGTCATCTTCGCGCGTCATGATCCTCGATCCGAAACCCGATGATGAGCCTTGTGGCCAGCACCCCGGCACGATGAACCTGATCCTATGGCGTCACGCCGAAGCCGAAGACGCGTCGCCCGACCTGACCCGTGAGCTGACCGAGCGCGGCCGCAAGCAGGCGGCACGGATGGCCGATTGGCTCGCGCCGCGGCTGCCCAAGCGGCACCTGATCCTGTGCAGCCCCGCGACCCGGACGATACAGACCGTCGAGGCGCTCGAACGCGAGTACGTGATCGATCAACGCCTGAGTCCCGGGGCCGACGTCACCGACTACCTGGCCGCCGTCGATTGGCCCGACGGGCCGCGCAGCGCAGCCGGCACGATCGTCATCGTCGGCCACCAGCCGACGCTCGGCGGCGTCGCCAGCCTGTTGCTGTCGGGCAGCGAGCAGCCGTGGGCGATCAAGAAGGGCGCGATATGGTGGCTGTCCAGCCGCGAGCGCGAGGGCAGGGGCCAGATCGTGCTGCGCACCAGCGTGCATCCGGACCTGCTCTGACTGCTGAGGGCCGTGGTCCCACCGCGCCTCGGTGGGAACCGGTCCCGGTGGTTGTTGCCTGGCGATGGAGGCCGTTCAACCGGTATTGCGCAAGCCGGCGGCGATGCCGTTGATCGAGATGTGGATGCCGCGCCGCGTGCGGTCGTCCTGCTGGCCCAGGCGCCAGCGGCGGATCAACTCGACCTGCAGGTGGTTCAGCGGGTCGAGGTAAGGGAAGCGGTGCCGGATCGATCGGGCCAGCGACGGATTGGCGGCCAGCCGCTCGGTGGCGCCGGTGATGTCGGCCAGCGCCTGCGTCGTCAACGCCCATTCCCGTTCGATCGTCGCGAAGATCTTGCGCGCCTGCTTGCGGTCGGGGACCAGTTCGGCGTAGCGGCGCGCGATGCCCAGGTCTGTCTTGGACAGCACCATGTCGACGTTGGACAGCACCGCGTGGAAGAACGGCCATTGCCGGTGCATCTTCTGCAGCAGCGCCAGGTTCTTGCCGGGATCGCGATCGACGAAGGCCCGCACCGCCGAGCCGAAACCGTACCAGCCGGGCAGCGTCACGCGGCTTTGGCCCCACGAAAAGCCCCAGGGGATCGCGCGCAGATCCTCGATGCGGCGCGTCGTCTTGCGCGACGACGGACGCGAGCCGATGTTCAGTTCGGCGATCTCGCTGATCGGCGTCGACGCGTAGAAATAATCGGTGAAGCCGGCCGTCTCGTAGACCAGCGCGCGATAAGCGTCCATGCTCGATGCCGACAGCGCCTCCGCCGCATCGAGGAACGCCGTCGGCGCGGACCGCGCGGGCGCCAGCAGCGTCGCTTCGAGCATCGCGGCGACCAGCGTTTCGAGATTGCGCCGGCCGATCTCGGGGTTCGCGTACTTGCTGCCGATGATTTCGCCCTGCTCGGTCAGGCGGATCTGCCCGTTCACGGTGCCGGGCGGCTGCGCGAGGATCGCCTGGTAGCTCGGGCCGCCGCCCCGGCCGACGGTGCCGCCGCGGCCATGGAACAGCCGCAGCGTGATGCCGTCGAGGCCGTCGAACATCCGCGCCAGCGTGGTCGACGATCGGTACAGCTCCCAGTTGCTGGTGAAGAAGCCGCCGTCCTTGTTGCTGTCCGAATAGCCGAGCATGATGTCCTGCTGCGCGCCCGAGCGCCGGATCAGCGCCTCGATGCCTGGCAACGCATAGAACGCCTTCATGATCGGCTCGGCGTTGCGCAGGTCGGTGATCGTCTCGAACAGCGGCACGACGATGAGCGCCGCCGTCGACGTCGGGGCGTCGAGGCAGCCGCGCATCAGCCCGGTCTCCTTCTGGAGCAGCAGCACTTCCAGCAGGTCGCTGACGGTTTCGGTGTGGCTGATGATGTAGTGGCGGATCGTCTCGCGGCCGAACGCGGCGCGCACGCGCGCGGCCATCTCGAAGACCGCCAGTTCCTGGTTCGCCAGCGCCGAATACGCGTGGTCGCGCACGCGCAGCGGCCGCGCGTCGCGCAGCAGCCCGAGCAGCAGCGCCTGCCGTTCTTCCTCGCCGAGCGACGCGTAGTCCGGATGCAGGCGCGCCGCCGCCAGCAGCTCGGCCACCACCGCCTCGTGCTGATCGGAACTTTGGCGCAGGTCCACGGTCGCCAGGTGGAAGCCGAACACCTGCACCGCGCGGATCAACGGTGCCAGCCGGGGCGCGATCAACGCGCTGCCATGGTGCGCGCGCAGCGACGACTCGATCGTGCGCAGGTCCGCCAGGAACGCGTCGGCGTCGTCATAAGGATCGGCAGGCTCGACCGCATGGCGCAGCGCCTCGGTGCCGGTCAGGTGCCTGAGCGTGGCTGCCAGCCGCGCGTAGACGCCGACCAGCGCGCGGCGATAAGGCTCGTCCTGACGATGGCCGTGCGTGTCGTGCGCGCGATCCGCCAGCGCCATCGCCTCGTCGCTGACGCCGACGAGCAGCCGCGACATCGACAGCTCGGCACCGAGCTGGTGCACCTCGGTCAGGTAATGGCGCAGCACCGTCTCGCCATGGCGCATCACCGCCAGCTCGAGCGTCTGCGCGTTGACATTGGGATTGCCGTCGCGATCGCCGCCGATCCAGTTGCCCATCCGCAGGAACGGGGCGACCGCCGCGCCGCCCAGCCGCGATTCGAGTTCGGCATAGACGCGGGGCACCTGCGTCAGGAACGTCGTCCGGTAGTAGCTGAGCGCGTTTTCGATCTCGTCGGCGACCGTCAGCTTCGTGAAGCGCAGCATCCGCGTCTGCCACAACTGCGTGACGCACGAGCGGAGCAGCGCCTCGTTTTCCGCGCGCTCGGTGTCCGAGGCCAGTGATTCGCGCTGCGCGAGCAGGTCGGCGATCGTTCGCTCGGTGTCCAGGATGCTGCGCCGCTGCACCTCGGTCGGGTGAGCGGTCAGCACCGGCGAGACATAGGCGCCGGCCAGCATCCGCGCGACCTCGCCGGGTCGCACCCGGGCGTCGGCCAGCCGCTCGAACGACCGCGCGAGCGAGCCGTCCTGCGACGCGGGCGGCTTGGCGCCGGCGTCTCGGCGGGCCATCGCCATCGCTTCGTGCGCCTTGCGCCGGCGGATGTGATGGCGGTCTTCGGCGATGTTGGCCAGGTGCGAGAAATAGCCGAACGCGCGGATCACCGACACCGCCTGCTCGGGGCTCAATTCTTCGAGCAGCCGGTTCATCGCCTTGCCCGCCGTCGCGTCGTCCTTGCGGCGATAAGCGACGCTCAACTGGCGGGTCCGTTCGATCAGCTCGTACGCGTCCTCGCCTTCCTGGTCGCGGATCGTCTCGCCCAGGATGCGTCCGAGCAGCCGGATGTCCTCGATCAGCGGCAGGTCTTTCGCATCGGCGGCCGGTGCGTCGTTGCGTCCGGCTCTCGTACCGGTTCTTGCGCCGGCTTTTCCGTTGACCTTCGCGCTGGCTTTTGCCTCGGCCTCGGCCTTGGCCTTGGCGGCTGCCTTGGCGTTCGCCTTGACCTTACCGCCGCCCTTCGTCTTCGCGTTGCCGCGGGGTTTCGCCTGATCCGCCATCGTTCGGTCCCTCTACAGCAACTGGTAGTCGAACTGCTCGAACACACCCTGGTTGGCCCACGCCGATGCCTCGGACCGGAGGCTGGCATCGGTCAACGGATGCTCGCGCGCCCACGCGGCCGGCATTTCGAGCCGCAGCTTGCCGCGCTTGAAGAACAAGGCCGGGACGACGACCGGATCGTCGTCGTCGCGCCGGCGATGCATCGTCGTGGCCAGCCGCAGCGACAACGCCATCAGCCAGTCCAGTTCGCCGTGCAGCAGCGGCGCCAGCTTGCGCAGGCCCCCGGTCTGCCCGAGCACCAATCGTGCCATCAGCGACTGCTCGTCCTGCGAGAAGCCCGGCATGTCGGCGTGATCGAGGATGTAGGCGCTGTGCTTGTGATGGTCCTGGTGCGAAATCGACATGCCGATCTCGGCCAGGCGCGCGGCCCAGCCCAGCAGTTGGCCGCGCTGCTCCAGTTCTTCCTGCGGGCCGCGCGCGACCTGCCCGAACAGCACGGTGGCCGTGTGCGCGACGCGCTCGCCGTGCCGCGTGCCGCTGCCATAGCGCTGCACCATGCGCGCGACCGTCACCTCGCGCATGTCGGCGCCGTGGCCGCGGCCCAGCAGGTCGTACAGCACGCCCTGGCGCAGCGCGCCATTGCAGTAGGCCATCGACTCGATGCCCAGTTCCTCGAACACCGCGGTCATCACCGCCAGTCCGCCGGCCAGCACGGGCCGGCGCTCGGCCTTCAGGCCTTCGAGCTTGAGCCGGTCGGCGTGGCCGGCGCGTACCAGCACCTCGCCGAGCCAGGCCAGGCCGTCGCGCGTGATCCGCGATTCGCCGCGGTTGACCTGCAGCACCTGCCACAGTGACTTCGCGGTCCCCGACGAGCCGGCCGCGTATTCCCATCCCAGCTCGCGGTAAGCGCGCGAGATCGGCGCGATGACGTCGCGCGCCGCGAAGCATGCGCGCGCGAAGCTCTGGCGATCGACGCACCCGTCCGGAAAGAAGCGCTCGGACAGCGTGACGCAGCCGGCCGCCGTCGATTCGAGCGCCAGCGATTCATAGTCGCGGCCGATGACGCACTCGGTCGATCCGCCGCCGATGTCGATGACGATGCGGCGCCGGCCGTCGACGGCCATCGCGTGGGCGGCCCCCAGGTAGATCAGCCGCGCTTCCTCGTGTCCCGAGATGATTTCGATCGGAAACCCGAGCGCGGCCTGCGCGGTTTCGAGCAGGCGGCGCCCGTTGCGCGCGACGCGGAACGTGTTGGTCGCCACCGCGCGGACGGTGTCGGGACTGAACGAGCGCAGCCGCTCGCCGAAGCGGTGCAGCGATTCGATCGCCCGGCGCTGCGACGTGTCGTCGAGCATGCCTTCGACGCTCAGTCCGGCGGCCAGCCGCACCGATTCCTTGAGCGCGTCGATCGGGCGGATCTGTTCGCCGGCGCAGGAGGTTTCGACGCGTCCGATCAGCAGCCGAAAGCTGTTCGAACCCAGGTCAACGGCGGCAAGCAGGCGGCGGTCAGTCATGGAGCGCGAGGGATGGAACGCGAGGAGAGTCGGTCGTCGGGCGCCTTGCCCTGCGGCGCCGCTCGATCGGGGCGCGTCGCAGCGCATCCCGAGGGGCGAGCGCGGCAGCCGGGTGGATGGGGTCGGCGCTTCCCATGGGACCCGCAGTATCGCAGAAGTGTGTGGCGGGCCGGCGTCATCGATTTTTCATAATGCGGCGGTACACTTGATCGGATGACCCGAGACGATTCGCGTACGTTCGATGTCGATCCCGATTCAGCGGCCGCGCCGGCGACGGATCCCGATCGGTACCTGAACCGCGAACTGGGCATCCTCGCGTTCAACGAGCGCGTGCTCGCCCAGGCCGAGGATGCGGACGTGCCGTTGCTCGAACGGTTGCGCTTCCTGACGATCGTATCGAGCAACCTCGACGAGTTCTACGAGGTGCGCGTCGCCGAGCTCAAGGAACTGGTCTACGCGGGCCTGGCCGATGCGCAGAACGCCCGCCAGACGCTGATCGAGGTGTCGCGCCGCGCCGATCGGCTGGTCGGCCGCCAGTACCAGTTGCTCAACGGCGAACTGCTGCCGCTGCTCCAGCGCGAGGGGATCGCGCTGCACACGAGCCCGACCTGGGACGATGCCCAGGCGAACTGGGCCGAGCAGGTCTTCATGACCGAGATCGAGCCGCTGCTGACGCCGATCGCGCTCGATCCGGCGCATCCGTTCCCGCGCATCCTGAACAAGAGCCTGAACTTCATCGTCGAGCTCGAAGGCCGGGACGCGTTCGGCCGCCGCGCGGGGATCGCCGTCGTCCAGGCGCCGCGGCTGCTACCCCGGTTGATCCGGATGCCCGCGGGCCTGTCCCCTTACCCTTATGGCGTGGTGCTGCTGACCTCGTTCGTGCAGAAGTTCGTCGATCGCCTGTTCCAGGGCATGCACGTGCGCTCGGTCCATCAGTTTCGCGTGACGCGCAACAGCGAACTGTTCGTCGACGACGAGGACATCACCGATCTGCGCGTCGCGCTGCAGGGCGAACTGCCGCAGCGGCATTATGGCGACGCGGTACGGCTCGAAGTGTCGGCCGGCTGCCCCGAGTCGGTGATCGACCGGCTGCTGCGCGAGTTCGAGCTGAACAACGACGACTGCTTCCGCGTCGACGGGCCGGTCAACCTGAACCGCCTCGCGCAGGTCATCGACCTGGTCGATCGCCCGGATCTGAAGTTCCCGGTGCTCGAACCCGCGGTGCCGGCCGACCTGCGGGGCGACGACCTGTTCGCCGCGATCGCGAGGCGCGACATCCTGCTGCACCATCCTTACCAGTCGTTCGAACCGGTGATGCGCTTCCTGGCCAGCGCCGCCAACGATCCGCGCGTCGTCGCGATCAAGCAGACCGTCTACCGGACCGGTGCCGATTCGGCATTGATGGAGTCGCTGGTCAGCGCGGCCGGGGCGGGCAAGGAGGTTACCGTCGTCGTCGAGCTGATGGCCCGCTTCGATGAAGAGACGAACATCAACTGGGCCGCCCGGCTCGAACAGGTGGGCGCGCACGTCGTCTATGGCGTCGTCGGCCACAAGACGCACGCGAAGATGGCGATGGTGCTGCGGCGCGAGAAGCCGTCTCGGGGCGCGGGCGGCGGTACGGGGGAGGTGCTGCGCCGCTATGTGCACCTGGGTACCGGCAACTATCACCCGCGCACCGCCCGGCTCTACGAGGACTTCGGGCTGCTGTCGGCGGATCCGGTGCTGTGCGCCGACGTCCATGAGGTGTTCCGCCGCCTGACCGGCGTCGGGCAGGCCGGCGCGCTCAAGGCGCTGCTGCAGGCACCGTTCACGCTGCACGATTCCGTGCTCGCGGCGATCCGCCGTGAACGGGATCACGCCGCTGCCGGCAAGAAGGCGTACGTGGCCGCCAAGCTCAATGCACTGCTCGAGCCGACGGTCATCGAAGCGCTGTACGAGGCGAGCCGGGCCGGTGTGCGGATCGACCTGATCGTGCGCGGCGTGTGCGCGCTGCGGCCGGGGATCGCCGGCCTGTCGGACAACATCCGCGTGCGTTCGATCGTCGGCCGGTTCCTCGAGCACAGCCGCGTTTATTACTTCTGGAACGACGGTGAGCGCGACGTCTGGCTGTCGTCGGCCGACTGGATGGACCGCAACCTGCTGAGGCGGGTCGAGGTCGCGTTTCCGGTGCGCGACCGGCGGCTCAAGACCCGTGTGATCGACGAGGCGATCCAGCAGCACCTGGCCGACAACGTGTCGGCCTGGATCATGGATGGGGATGGCGGCTATACGCGCCGGCATCCCCGGCGGGGCTTGCCGCGCCAGTCGCAGCAGCGTTTGCTGCAGAAACTGGCGCCGGGTTCGAAGACTTGATGGAACGGGTCTTCGGTGCGCGTGATCGTTACCAGCGGCGCGGACCGTAGTAGGACCGGTACGGTCCGCCCCAGCCTGGGCGCGGCCCGCCGCCCCAACTGCGTCCGACCCAGACCGAGGCGCTGGGCACGATGACCGGCGCCGGCGCGACCACCGCGGGGCCGACATACGCGCCGCCGTAGCCATAACCGGGGGGCCCGGCGGGAACGACCGCGCAGGCGCCCAACGAGGCCAGCGCGCCTGCGGCTAGAATGGCTTTGATCGCGCCCTTCGAGCGGGTGTTCGCGGTACCGGTTTTCATCGTCTGCTCCTTGAGGGGCTCCCGCCGTACCGGCGGACCCCGAGCGACAGCAACGCCTGCTGCCGATCTACAAGATACGGAAAGCGGACCGGTTCAGGTGTATCGAGTTCAGACGAGTTGTATCAAGAGTTGACGATGAACCTTCGCATCTACCCGTTGGGAGACCGCGCGCTGCTGTGCGAGACGGGCGGCGCGGCGTCGCTCGACGCGCAGCGCCGGATCTGGGCTCTCGCGCAGCAGGCGGCCGACTGGGACGAAGTGGCCGAGGCCGTGCCGGGGGTCAACAACCTGCTGCTGGTGTTCGACGCGTTGTCGGCCGATGCCGACGCGTTGCACGCGCGCGTCGATCGCGCATGGTCGGGCCTGCGGATCGCCGTCGACGAGCCGGGACCGCTGATCGAGATCCCGGTCGTCTACGGCGGCGACGGCGGGCCGGACCTGGACGACGTCGCGCACCACGCCGGGATGTCGGCCGACGAAGTGATCGAGCGGCATGCCGGCGCCGAATACACGGTGTTCTGCATGGGCTTCCAGCCGGGGTTCGCGTATCTCGGCGGCCTGGATCCGCGCCTGGCCACGCCCCGACGGGCCACGCCGCGCACCGACGTGCCGGCCGGCAGCGTCGCGATCGGCGGTGCGCAGACGACGATCTATCCGGCCCGCTCGCCGGGCGGATGGAATCTGATCGGCCGCTCGGATGCCGTCCTGTTCGCGCCCGACCGCGACCCGCCGACGCTGATGGCCGCCGGCTATCGCGTGCGCTTCGTGCCCGTCGATGCGTTGGGCGGGCCGGATGCGGGATCGGCCGATAGCCGCCATGGGGGCGCCGCATGATCGAGGTGCTGCGCGCGGGACCTATGACATCGGTCCAGGACGGCGGACGGTCCGGATGGCGGTCGATCGGGGTCACGGCGGCGGGGGCGCTCGACGGCACGTCGCTGGCCCTGGCCAACCTGCTGGTCGGTAATCGGCCGGATGCCGCCGTGCTCGAGATCAGCCTCGCGCCGGTGCGATTGCGCTTCGAGCGGTCCGTGCGCATCGCGCTGGCGGGCGCCGACCTGGACGGCCGGCTCGACGACGGGACGCCGGTCCGCTGCTGGTGGAGCTGCCGGATCGAGGCAGGCCGGACGCTGACGCTGAATCCGACGCGGCCGCTCGGCGACGTCGGCCTGCACACGTATCTGGCGGTGGCCGGCGGCATCGATGTGCCCGAGGTGCTCGGCTCGCGCAGCACGGATCTGAAATCCGGCTTCGGCGGCATGCGCGGACGCCTGCTCGCCAACGGCGATCGATTGCCGATCGGCGTCGATGGGCTCGCCGATCGGCTCGCGCAGGAGCCGGACGCGTGCGATCGCGATGGCGTACCGCTCGGTAGGCCGTTCGGCATACGTGCGCCCGAATGGTTCTGGCCGAAGGCCGCGGCCGGCGAGTCGGCGCCGCCCGTGCCGGTGCGGTTCGTGCGGGGACCCGAATGGGAAGACTTCAGCCTGGTGTCGCGCCGGTTGTTTGCCCATGAGGATTGGGAGGTCAGCCCGCGCAGCAACCGGATGGGATACCGGCTCGGCGGAGCGACGCTCGTACGCCTGAAGGCGCGCTCGCGCGACCTGCTGTCGCACGGTGTGCTGCCCGGCGTCATCCAGGTGCCGCCCGATGGCCAGCCGATCGTGCTGCTGGCGGATGCGCAGACGACGGGCGGCTACCCGAAGATCGGCGTCGTCATCACCGCCGACCTGCCGATCATCGCGCAGGTGCGTTTCGGCGCCCGCGTTCGCTTCGTCGAATGCGATCTCGCGCAGGCGAGAACGGCGCTGGACCTTTCGCGGCGCTACCTGCGGGAGATGGCCGGCATCATCGATGCGCGGCTGGGGCGTGTGTCGCCGACTGGTTCGGCGGTCGGTTCGACGTCTGCTTCGGCGCTCGATGTAGTGTCCGATCCCGATCCTGATCCCGTGTCCGATTCCGTTTCGGACGCCGGATCGCCGTCCGCTTCGGCTGCTTCCAAACCCGAGGCCCTGCCGAACGACCATGGAGACCCGCCATGAACGCATCTTCTGCCGTTGCCCCGAACACGGACCCGAACGCCGGTTCGAGCGCCGGCCCGATCGTCGACCTGAACGCCGATCTCGGGGAGGGCTGTGATACCGACGAGGCGCTGCTGTCGCTCGTCACGTCCGCCAACATCGCGTGCGGCGGCCACGCGGGCGACGCCGTCACGATGCTGCGCACCGTCGACGGAGCGCTCGCTCGCGGCGTCGCGATCGGCGCGCATCCGAGCTTCGTCGATCGGGCCAACTTCGGGCGCAGCGAGAGGCAGTTGCCCGAGGAAGAGGTCTACGCGACGGTGCTGACCCAGATCGGCGCGCTCGACGCGATCGTCCGCGCCCGCGGCGGGCGGCTCGCGCACGTCAAGCCGCATGGCGCGCTGTACAACCAGTCGGCGCGCGATCCGGCGCTGGCGGCGACGATCGCGCGCGCGGTGCGCGATTTCGATCCGTCGCTGGCGTTGTTCGCGCTGGCCAACAGCGCCTCGGTGGCGGCTGCCCGCGAGGCGGGGTTGCGTGTCGTCGAAGAGGTCTTCGCCGACCGCGGCTACGAGCCGGACGGCAGCCTGGTCAAGCGCGGCACGCCGGGTGCGCTGATCGACGACGAGCAGCAGGCAGTGGACCAGACGCTGCGGATGGTGCGCGAGCGCAGCGTGCGTGCGATCGACGGGACGGTCGTGCCGATCAACGCGCAGACCGTGTGCCTGCATGGCGATGGCGCGCATGCGCTCGCGTTCGCGCGCCGGATCCGCGAGGGGCTGCGGGCTGCGGGCGTCACGGTGACGGCCGCCAGCGCGCGCGCAGCCGGTGCGCGGCCATCTTCGGGCGCCGGTCGCGCGTGAACACGCCCTTGTGATTGAAGCCGCCGGGCCGGCCCAGCGCTTGGGCGGTCCGGAAGTCGGCCAGGTTCCATACGTGCATGCCGACGATCCATGGGCGCGCCTCGGCCATGTCCAGGTAGCGCTCGATCATCCGCATCTGGTATTCCTCGCTCCAGACGCTGTCGCCGATCGCATGCATGCCCGCGATCGCGTCGGCGCCGAACTCCGTCAGCATGATGGGTTTGCCGGTGCGCCGATGCAGCGCGTCGAGTTCGCTGGTGATGCCGGGCATCGCCTGGTCGAGGCGGCCGTGGTTGTCGTACCAGCCGCCATACCGGTTCAGGCACAGCACGTCCGAATGCTCTTGCCATGAACCGTCGCTGAACGGCGCGTGCGCGATCGTCAGCGGTCGCGTGTCGTCCCGTGATCGCGCGTGCGCGAACAGCGCGTCGAAGAACCGACGGCCGCGCGCCTTGTAGCCGTCGGTGCCGTCGACCTTGCCGCGCATCGCGCCCGCGACGAAGCCGTCGTCCATCGGCTCGTTGGCGAGCGACCACAGGATCACGCACGCGCGGTTCTTGTCGCGGGCGATCAACTCGTCGACCTGGCGGCGTACCTGGGCGAGGCGCGCGTCGATCAGCGGTTGCGCGTCGGAGAAGAACAGGCCGACCGCCGGCACCTCGTCGATGACCAGCAAGCCTTCGCGATCGGCCAGGCGCATCGTTTCTTCCGAATACGGGTAATGGCTGGTCCGGAACGAGTTGCCGCCGACCCAGCGGATCAGCGCCAGGTCCTGGACCGCGACGGAAGTGTTCAAGCCGCGGCCATTGGCGGGAAAGTCCTCGTGCCGCCCGAAACCGCGCAACTGGATCGGTGAGCCGTTCAGCAGCAGGCGATCGCCGTGGACCGCGATCGTTCGCAGGCCGACCTCGTCTTCATAAGCGTCGACGGGCCGGCCGTCGTCGCCGAGCAGTTCGATCCGCAGACGGTACAGCGCCGGATCGCCGGGCGACCACCAGCGTGTGGCCGGCACGTCGAAAGTCCGGTCGGCGACGCCGTCGGTGAAGCGCAGCGGCACGTCGATGGCTGGTGTGCCGATGGCCGGCACATTGAAGGGCGGCTTGTTGCTGGCTGATCCGTTGCCGGCCGGCTCGTTGCCGGCTCGCGCGTCCATGGTCGGCGCGTTGGGTGCTGGCGCGCCGGTGAACGGCGTCCGCACGGGGCCGGAGGCTAGCGCCGTGCCGAGCGCTGGTGGTGGTGCCCAGAGCCGGGCTCGGCCGTGGCCGGACCAGTCGGCGGGGGCGTCCACGCGCAGCGTCACGCGCGCGGTTGCCTGGTCTGCTCGATCTGCTCGATCTGCCCGGTCCGACTGGGTCGACTGATTCGATTGGCTCGATTGGCTCGATTGGCTCGGCGCGGCGATCCGCTGCGTCGTGATCCGGAAGTCCGCGATCGCGGGATCGGGCAGCGCCGTCAGCCACACCTGGCGGTGCAGGCCGGCATAAGGATAGAAGTCATAAGCGACATTCGGGTAATTGCCGCCGTCGCCGCCGATGGCACCGGGCGGCACGCGCGTCGGCGACGGCGTGTTATCGACTTCGACGGCCAGGATCCGGCGTACCGGTTCGTCCACGGCCGCGTCGGCGGCGAGCCTGCCCAGGTCGAACTCGAACGGAAGGTGGCCGCCGCCGTGTTCGCCGAGCAGGCGTCCGTCGAGCCACACCCGCGCGCGCCAGGTCGCCGAACCGAAGCGCAGCCGCAGATGCCGGCCCGCCCAGTCGGCCGGCAGTTCGATTTCGCGCCAGTACCAGGCCGGGCCGAAGTAACCGTCCAGGTCCGGATACTGCTCGTTCCAACTGCCGGGGACGGCGATCGCGCGCGGCGACGGCAGCCGATCGAACCAGCGCTCGTGCTCGCCGCGCTGTCCGGGGTCGATCTGGAACGCCCACAGGCCGGACAGGTCGAGCACGGCGCGGTGCCGGTTGGCCTGCGGGTAGAGCGGGGACAGCAGTGCCTGACGGGTATCCGCGCGGTCGATGGCGCCGCGGGCGCCGGTGGGCGTCGGGGTGGTACGGGGATCGGGCCGGGCCAGCTGGCCGGAGGAGGGCGTCAGGGCGCTGGCCGCACCGACCCGCGTGCCGAGGGAAGCCACGGCGGCGCTGGCCACGCCCCGCAGGAAATCGCGTCTCATCGAGGGCTCTCCGATCGCATCGCGCCGCACGTTATCATAGGCCGATGCCTGAATCAGACCGCCTTCCCGGCCCCGGCGACGTCGCCGATTCGCCGCTGGGCAAGTCCAGCCCCTACATCGATCGATACGATGCGTCGCTGCTTTTCCCGATCGCACGCGAACCGCAGCGGCGCGCGTTGGGTATCGACGGCACGCCGCCTTTTTTCGGCGCCGACCTGTGGACCGCTTATGACTTCGGCTGGCTGAACGCGCGCGGCCGGCCGCAGGTGATGCTGCTCGAATGCGTCGTGCCGGCGGAGTCGCCGAACATCGTCGAGTCCAAGAGCTTCAAGCTCTACCTGAACAGCTTCAACGGCACGCGTTTCGCCGGTGCCGACGACGTTCGCGCGACGTTGCAGCGCGACCTGTCGGCGGCCTGCGGCAGTTCGATCGGCGTCGTGCTGCGGCCGCTGGCGGATCTGGATGGCGTCAAGCTGAGGGCGATCGGCGGCGACGATGCGATTTCGCTCGACCGGCTCGACATCGAGTGCGACGCTTATGAGCCTGCGCCGGCGTTGCTGAAGGTCGATGACGATCTGATCGCGCCGCATGAAGAGACGTTGACCTCGGACCTGCTCAAGACCAATTGCCCGGTGACGGGCCAGCCCGATTGGGGCAGCGTCGCGATCCATTATTACGGACGGCCGATCGACCACGAACATCTGTTGAGATACCTGGTCAGCTTTCGGAACCACAACGAATTCCACGAGCACTGCGTCGAACGCATCCACATGGACATCATGGCGCGCTGCAAGCCGACTCGGTTATCGGTGTATGCGCGATACACGCGGCGCGGCGGGCTCGATATCAATCCGTTCCGCACCAACTATCCGTGCGCGCTGCCGCGCAGCACGCGCACGCCGCGGCAGTGACGTCGCGGACTGGGGTCCTGCGCCGGCCGATCGGAGTTTGACGCGGGCTCGAGCTTGGAGTGAACGGACCTCGGAGGGAGGGAGCACTAGACGCGTTGCCTAGTCGCGCTGGCGGACCAGCGACTGCACGCGCTGCGCGTCTTCGCTGATCTGTTCAGCCAATCGTTCGGCGAGCGCCAGCCGCCGAACGAGCCAGGGCGCCAGGTTGCGCTCGAACGGGTCGGGCAGGGAGGCGATGCCGGTCGACGGCAGGCTCGGCGACGGGCCAGGCGTGTTCGCCGCCGCCGGAGTCTCCGGGACGGTCGTTGCTTGGGTCGTCGTCGGAGCTGGCGCCGCCGTCGATACCATCGTCGGTGCCGTTGATGTCGTCGATGTCGTCGATGTCGTCGATGTCGTCGATGTCGTCGATGTGGGGCGCTCCGCGTCGGTGCCAGTCTCCCCCTGCAGGATCTGTTCGATCCGCGCGCCGGCCTGTGCGAGCGCCGGCTCGACTTCGGCAGGCGTCAACCAGTCGCGGCGCAGCACCAGCATGCCCTTGATCGCGCTCATCTGTGCGAGGAACTGGTAGCAGTGCATCTGCAGCGCCTCGAGCTCGGTCAGCGGCGGCCGCACCGCGCGCGGCTCGACCAGCGAGCGCTGCGTGGCCAGCACCAGGGCCGACAGGCTGTCGAACGCCTCGCGCCGCGCCAGCCGCCAGGCGAGGTCGTCCGCGCTGCCGATGTCGTGCAGCGGCTTGAGCGCCAGCGCCAGCCGCGCATGACGTGCCTGTGCGACCAGCACGCGTCGCACGAGCCCGGATAGCTGGAACCGCTCCCAGCTCGGCAGCA
Organism: Pseudomonadota bacterium; assembly: GCA_029779435.1. GTDB lineage: Bacteria > Pseudomonadota > Gammaproteobacteria > Burkholderiales > Burkholderiaceae_E > JAKPAM01. Next base: position 75,257 of record JAKPAM010000036.1, read on the forward strand.
CGAACGCGAACGCCCAGGCGACGCCGGCGCCGATCAGCGTGTCCGCGATGCGTTCGAACATCGCGAACTCCGGTGCCACGCCGCCGTGCAGCCCGTTGTTCAGCGTATGGGCCTGGATCAGGCCGAGCACCGTCGCACCGATCGATGCGATCAGGTAGCGCCGCGCCGCGAAGCCGTGCGAGATCGCCTGGGCGATCGTGACCGTGACCAGCAGCTCATAAGGCGCGTGCAGGTTGGCCAGCACGAGCAGCGCGACGACACAACCGACCAGCGTGCCCGCGACGCGGCTGTTGCGCCGTTCGAGCGTTTGCGCGAGGCTGCCTCGCAGCACGACGACGATCGACAGCAGGATCCAGTATTCGTGCGAGCCCCAGGGCATCAGCACGGCGATCGCATAGCCGGTGGCCACGGCCAGCGCGGCCCGGATCGCATGACGCAGCGGCGGCGCGTCCCAGCGCCACAGCGTCAGGAACGGGGCGAGCGACCAAGACGTGGGGCTGACGAACAACTGCCAGCTCGCGCGTACGGCCGCCAGGTTGGGCGCCTGTTCGCCGCGCGCCAGTCGGTTCAACGCCAGCAGTTCGTCGTTCAGGTGGGTGAGCCGGTTGACCAGCCCGCGCAGCAGCATCGGCTGCGACGCGTCATGGCCGAGCGCATCGAGCGGCGCGCTATGGTCGGTCTGCGGCGGCGGCACGCGGCCGCGCAGCAGCGCGTCGGCGATCGCCTCGGTCTCTCGCGCCATCTCGTCGAACAGCGCGCGCAGCGTGCGCAGCACCGGCGCCTGGGCGGGATCGCTGCGCAGCGTTTCGAGGTCCAGCTCGCTGGCCACCAGGTGGTCGCGCAGTTCGAGGATAGCGAGCAGCATGCCGGCCAGCCGCTGGCGGCGCGGTGTGCGCGGCGATTCGAGGACCAGGTCGCGCGTGGACTGCAACTGGTCGGCCAGCGCGGCTTGCGCGGCCAGCAGACGGCCCTGGACCGACGCGGGTACTTCGCGCACGTCGCCCAGCGGATCGATCGGCTCGAACTGCAGCGCCTGCGTGCGCATCAGCGACGCCATCGCCAGCAGCAGGTCGACCATCGACAGCGTCCGGTAGCGCGCGTTCAGCACGAGGTTCGCCAGCACCGCGTAGACGACGTACAGCGCGGCGCCCAGCGCGAACCATGCGCTGCGCTCGACCGCGACCCTCCAGTCGGCGGTACCCGGCGCGGCCATCGCGAAGATCATCGCCAGCACCACCGCCATCGCGATCGGAATGCCGCGCTTGCCCCAGGCCATGCCCAGGAACGCGACGAACGTCGCGGGCACCAGCAGCAGCCCCAGTTCCCACGGATGGTCGCGCAGGTGCTGGACGCCGAGGAACAGCGGCAGGGCCAGCAGCGGCCCCGGCAGCATCTGCCGGAACTTGCCTCGTCGCGGCCAGGGTTGATCGCAGATCGATGCGACGATGACGCCGACGCCGGCCGAGGCGCTGGCGACCTGGCCGAGCCAGGCGTGCAGACCGCCGGTGATCAGCAGGTAGCCGAACGCCACCGACAGGCCGTTCGTGAAATACGAGCTGAGCAGCACGCGCATCGCCGCGCGCAGCCTCGGCACGCGTGGCGGCGGGCCGACGGCGATCGGCGGCAGCGCCGTCGACGGGGATGCACGGCCGGCGGGATCGGCGGTGTCCCGTGATGCGGCGGGATCGACGGGCGCTGCTGAGGCGGCGGGCGGCGGCTGGGAGTCCGGCGGCATGCGGGGTGCGGTGGTCGAAATCGGCGTACGCAGTGTACTGAGAACCGGGAAGCGAATCATCCACGCCCGGACTCCGGGCAGGGAGGAGCGACCCCGGTCGCGCGCTAAGATGGGCGGCATCGCATCACGACATCCAGGAGACCCGCGTTGAGTGCCGTTCCCGCTTCCGTTCCCGCCACCGAACCCATCGCCTACGACGACGTCGTGCTGGGCCGCCGCAGCATTCGCGGCTTTCTGCGTAAACCGGTGCCCAAGTCGGTCATCCAGGACGTGCTCGAACTGGCGATCCGGGCGCCATCGTCGTACAACACGCAGCCGTGGAACTTCTACGTGATCACCGGCGAACCGCTGGAGCGCATCCGCCGCGGCAACGTCGAGCGCAACCTGGCGGGCATCCCATCGTCGCGCGAGATCCGCAGCCACGGTGAGTACGGCGGCAAGCACCGCGATCGGCAGATCGACGTGGCCAAGCAGTTGTTCGGCGCGATGGGCATCGAGCGGCATGACAAGGCCGGTCGCGACGACTGGGTGCTGCGCGGGTTCCGCCAGTTCGACGCGCCGGTATCGATCGCGGTCACGTATGACCGCTCGATCCATGGCGGCGACATCGGCCCGTTCGACTGCGGCGGCGTGACCAACGCGCTGGTCAACGCCGCTTGGTCGCGCGGGCTGGGCTGCGTGATCAACAGCCAGGGCATCATGCAGACGCCGGTCGTCCGCGAACACGCGGGCATTCCCGAGGATCAGGTCATCATGATCTGCATCGCGATGGGGTACCCGGACGAGAGCTTTCCCGCCAACGCGGTCGTCTCCCGGCGCAAATCGATCGACGAAGCCGTGGTGTTCGTCGGATTCGAGGGGTAGCAGGCAGCGTATCGAACACCATGCGGGTGCGGAGTCTACGGAAACCGCAACCGCGAAAAGCTTCGCCCGGCGCTGATCGCCGCCTGCTCCACTTCGGTGGCGGACGCCAGCCAGCCCTTTTCCTCCAGGAAGATCAGGAAAGCGCGGGTGGATACCCGAAGCGTGCCTTCGGGAAGGAAGAACGACGTGCGCGCGATCCTGTGGTCCTCGAACAGCAGCACCGCCGGCTGCGGTGGTTCCTGCAAGGCCAACTGGTGGATGGCCTCTTGCATCGCCAGTTCGCCCAACCCGGCCTTGCGCGGCGCCGCGCCCGAAGCCATCCGCGCCTGATGATGGTGGAACGTCGTCGTCTCGATGACGGCCGGCTGGTGCTGTGCCACGAAGGCCGTGATGGCGGTGCGGCTGGGCGTGTCGCGACGAGTGACCTCGTGCAGCACCATGTCTACCAGCCGCAGCGGCCAACCGGGGCGCAACAGCAGATCGAGCCGCTGCGCATACGCCAGCGTGATCAGCGGTCCGGCATCGGGCAGCAGCAGCGGTGCGGAGCGTGCTTGAACCGCGGGCACTCGTCAGCTGCCCAATGCGTGCAGTGCTTTCACCATGCCGGCAGTTTCCGCTTCCGGCAGATGCGGCATCGGCAGACGGGCCTGCACCATCAGCAGGAACAGGTCTTCGTCATTGTCGAGGCCCAGCGCCCGCAGCGCGGCATCCGTGCCGAGCCGGCCCAGCGAGAAGGCCAGCAACGTGCCGTAGTTGGCGTTCCGACCCTCGTCGGCACTCTCGAAGGTTTCGACGAGATAGCGCAACTGGGCATTGAACAGGGCATTGACCGAGGTATCGCTCTTGGCGGCGATGACCTTGGCGCGCTTGAGCAGGTCGCGGTCCACGGCACCCGTGAAATTGACGGTTTTCGACATGCGAGGCTCCCGGTTAACACATAATAAAGTGTAGCGCATGATTACGTGTATCGTGATCTTGCGCTCGCGGCCTGTCGGTGTGCAAATCGATCAACGAAGCCGTGGTGTTCGTCGGATTCCAGGGGTAGCGCGAGGAGCGGTGCCGGCGCCGTAGTCGCTGCGGCCCCGCCGGGAATCGTGGGCTCAGGACGCCTGCGATTCGTCGTCGTGCAGTGCGGTGCGGCGGATGATCGTGCCGGCGGGCAGCAGCGCGCCGGGCGCCACGACCGCATTGGCTCCGATCCGGCAATGGTCGCCGACCAGCGCGCCGAACTTGTCGCACCCGGTGCGATGCAGCGTCCGATCGATACGAACGCGGATTTCCTTGTCCGCGCGCTCGTTGCGGTAGTTGCAGACGATGCTGCCCGCTTCGAGGTTGACGTCGGAGCCCAGAATCGAATCGCCGACGAAGTTGAAGTGCGCGAGTTTGGTTCGATGAAAGACGAATGATGACTTCAACTCGGCCCCCGGCCCGATGATGCATCGTTCTCCGATCCAGTTTCCGCCCCGCAGGTAGGCGCCTGCGGCAACGAAGCAATCAGGCCCCAGGATCAATGGTCCTTTGACGATGGCGCCGTCCTCCACTGTTGCCGACGCGTGGATCGCAATCTCGTCCGCGATCCGGAATTCCGTGGGCCGCAGGTTTTCGAAAAGACGGCGGACGATCGATTCGGATTGGCTCGTCAGCTCCCACGGCGCGGCCGTTCGCCAGCGGGCGAGTGGAGAGGCGTCGATGCCCGCGATGAAGTCGATCAACGAAATGGTGGGCATGATCGGGCGCGGATTTCAGTGCTGCCAGCCTACGACGGGGGGCAGATCATGGCAACGATGACATCGCGACGGCGAGCTCGAATGATCTTGTGACTCGGCCTCTCTCGACGTCTGCGGAGCGCGGTAAAATGTAAATAAATGTGACTTAAAGGGCGAGACACGGCTGATCGGCGATGGATTTATCGGTTTGGATAAATCTCGGACCATCGGGTCGAAATCGGCTTTCTAGAATTCGCCGATCGCATACAGACCCCTTCCGCATGACGCTCATCGACGGCTGGTCGGACAACACGCCGCACGCCGGGACATCCCAGGGAATCGGGCGCCGGGTGTTGATCGTCGGAGGAGGAGGCATCGTTGCAAGCCATCTCGTCGCGCTCGCGCCGGCCGACGTCATCCTGCATATCGGTTACGGAACGCGCCGTCCCGGTTTCGATACGAATGCCCGGCTTCGTCGCATCGAGTCCGTTCGGCTCGATGATCTGCTGAGGCCTTCGCACTGATCGATCGCGCCCGGCCCGACGTCGTGATCAACGCCGCCGGCATGAACGCCGTCGACGAATGCGAGCGCGACCCGCAACGCTGCCGCCTGATGAACGTCGATTCGACCGCCAATCTGCTGGCGGCGCGGCATCGTCATCCGTTCAAGCTCGTGCAGTTGTCCAGCAATGCCGTCTATGGCCGAGGATCCGCCCCATACGCGCCGTCCGACCGCCGCGAGCCGGTCAACGCTTACGGCCGCAGCAAGCGCGACGCCGAGGATCTGGTGCGCGCCGATACCGCGCGCCGGCCGTCGCCGCCGAGCCTGGCTTCGATGATCGTGCGGCTCAGCCCGCTCTATGGTTGGTCGCCGCCCTGGTCCCGGCTCAATCCGATGCCGTGGATCCATCGCTCCCTGTCACGCAGGACCCCGCTGGACCTGTGCAACGACGTATTCGATTCGCCGCTGGCCGCCGACCGGGCCGCTGGCATCCTGTGGCGATTGATCGGCGCCGGGGCCGCTGGCGAATTCAATCTCGGTGGGCGCGACACCGTCAGCCGGCACGGGTTCGGGCTGGCGTTGGCGTCCGCGTTCGGGCTGTCGGTCGCGCGGCTGCGCAGCGTGCGGCTCGACAGCTTCGCGTGGCTCGCGCCGCGTGCGGCCGACACCAGCCTGCGTGATCCTCGCCTGCTCGCTGAATTCGGCATCGAAAGCGAGCCGCTGCGGGCAGGACTGGCGCGTCAGCGGGATGCGGTCGCCGCGTATGACGTGGCGCGGGCGCCGGCAGCCTGATGCAGGACGCCGCGCATCACGGCGAGCGCTATCGGCATGACACCGCCGGTGCAGCGGCTTGTCATCCCTACCTGTTGCCGGCGATCCTCGGCGAACTGTCGCGGCTGGGTGCGCATGGGCCCGTCTTCGATCTGGGGTGCGGCGCCGGTTATCTGGCGAACGCGCTGACCTTGCGCGGCTATGCGATCACCGGCGTCGATCCCTCGTCGTCGGCGATCGCGCTGGCGCGCGGCGCCTATCCCTCGCTGGATCTGCACCAGGCCAGCGCTTATGACGATCTGGCCGGGCGCTTCGGACAGTTCGGCACCGTGATCAGCATCGAGGTCATCGAACATCTGTACGACCCGCGCGCTTATGCACGTACGCTGCGTGGATTGCTGCGTCCCGGCGGTGTCGCGCTGGTATCGACGCCGTTTCATGGCTACTGGAAGAATCTCGCGATCGCGCTGTCCGGCGCCACCGACAAGCATGTCGACCCGTTGTGGGATGGCGGGCACATCAAGTTCTGGTCGCCCGCCACGCTGACGGCACTGATGGTCGAAGCCGGGCTGCGCGTCACAGCGATCCGCCGCGTCGGCCGGATTCCTCCGTTGGCCAAGTCGATGATCGCGATCGTCGAGCGGCCGGCATGAATCCGACGCCTGTACATCCCGCGCTTGTGCATCCCGCGCCTGTGCGTTCATCGCCTGCCACGCCAACGCCAACGCCAACGCCAACGCAGCCCATGCACGTCACTCATAAGCGCCGTGATCCGGTGCTGACGATCTTCTACCACTTCGACCCGTGGGCCAGCGGCGTCGGCGGTATCGACACGATGATCCGCCACTGGGTGCGCCACACGCCGCCGCGGCTGGCCGTGCGCATGGTCGGCGTCGGCGGGGAGGGCGATCGGCCCGGGCGCTGGCGTGACGCGGAGTTCGGCGGCCGCGCGATCCGCTTCCTGCCGGTGGTCACGCAGACGGACCTCAACCTGCGCCGGCGCATTCCGCATACGCTGCGCTACACCTGGGCACTGGCCCGCCATGGCGCGACGCTGGCGTCGGATTTCATGCATTTCCATAGGATCGAGCCCGCGGTGGCCATGCGCGGCTGGCCCGGCCACAAGACGCTGTTCTTCCATCTCGACCTGCCGCGCCAGCTCAGCGCGCCGCGCGCCGTCAACGAGTACGGGTGGCGCCGTTGTCCGGCCGCTTACCATGCGATGGAGCGCAGCCTGATCGGACGCTTCGACGAAGTGGTCGACTGCAACCGTGCGTCACTCGCGTTCCACCAGCAACGTCATCCGCACCTGATGGATCGGCTGCGCTTCATGCGCAATTGCGTCGATACCGATATCTGGCAAGCATTGCCGCCGGCCGCGCGCGATGCGCGTCGCCGCGAACTGGCCGAGCGGCTGCGGCTGCCGTCGGGCACGCGCTTCGTGCTGTTCGCCGGCCGGCTGCAACGGACCAAGAATCCGCTGCTCGCGTTGCGCGCGTTCGCGGCGTTGGGGCGTGCCGGCGTCCACCTGCTGTGCGTGGGCGACGGCAACCTGCGCGACGCGGTGATCGCCGACCTGCGGCGGCTCGGCCTGCAAGGGCGGGTATGGCTGCCCGGCGCGCTGCCTCAGGACCAGGTGCGTGAACTGCAACGGGTCAGCGACGTCTCGCTGATGACCAGCAGCCAGGAAGGTTTTCCGCTGGCCGCACTGGAATCGCTCGCGTGCGGCACGCCGCTGGTCACGACGCGCGTCGGCGAGGTGCCGGCCTTCCTTCCGGACGACGCCGGCATCGTTTGCGACGATGCGCGGCCGGAAGCGATCGCCGCCGCGCTGCGCCGCGTGCTCGACGATCGGCACGCGTATCCCGCGCGAGCCTGCGTGCGCGTCGCCGTCCCTTACGCGGCCGGACAGGTGATCGGCGATGCCTGGCAGCGGTGGCTCGCTCCATGGTCTCCACGCCGCGATATCCTCGCCGGGACGACCGCATGAGACATCCCGGCTCATGCCGCAAGTGGAAGGAGGCGTAGCCCGGTGAGCGAGCGCCCCATCATGGCGGAAGGTTCTTCGCTACAGCAGGTCGATGTGCTCGGCGTGCCGGTGCACTGCGGCGATCTGGCGCGACTGATGTCGGAACTAAGCACCGGCCTGGCGCGCGACGAACGGCGCGTCGTCGTGTTCCTGAACCTGTTCTGCGCGATGCAGCAGCGGCGCGATCCCGGTTACCGCGAGGCGCTGCGGGCCGCCGATTGGCGATTGCCCGATGGCATGCCGGTGGCTTGGGCCGCGCGTTGGCTCGGCGGCCGGGGCGTGCGGCGCGTGCCCGGTCCCGACGTGTTCGATGCGCTCAACGCGCATGCGGCGCGGGCCGGATTGTCGGTCTATTTCCTCGGCGGCGCGATTCCACGCAACGCCGAGCGCGTCGCCGAGGCTGCACGGCGCGCATTCCCGGGGCTGCGCGTCGCCGGCACCTGGTCGCCGCCAACAGGCCCCGTCGACGGCGAGCTTGCCGAACGGATCATCGCCGACATCGCGCGTTGCCGGCCCGACATCCTGTGGGTCGGCCTGGGATCGCCCCGGCAGGAGGCCTGGATCCACCGCTACCGCGAGCGCCTGGCCGCGCGTCTGACGCTGGCCGTGGGCGGGACATTCAACTACTACAACGGCACCCGCACCCGCGCGCCGCGCTGGATGTGCCGCTGGGGATTGGAGTGGGCGCACCGCGTCATCCAGGATCCGGCGCTGTTCCGCCAGAAGCGCTTCTTCGCGTTCGGCCACGAGTTCCTGTGGCCGGTGGGGCGGCAGGTCGTGCAGCGGTGGATGCGCTGGTGAGCGAGGCATCGCCGTTTCGATGAGGGGGCCCCGATTCCGCATGCCGAATCCGGGATAGCCCTGATCCCGGGATGCCGTCATGCGGAGAAGAATGCCTCGATAACGACTCGAAACGCCCGTGATCGGCACCGAAGGAAATCCGATGAAGACTTTGCTCGCCGCCTGTCTGCTCGCCGCCCCGCTGCTGGCCGCACCCCTTGCCGCCCAGGCGCAACCTGCTCCCTGGCCGGCCAAAGCGGTGCGCTGGGTGGTGCCGTATCCGGCCGGCGGCGGCTCGGATTTCCTCGCCCGCAACATCGGGCAGCAATTGTCGACGCAGGCCAGCCAGCCGGTCGTGGTCGAGAACAAGCCGGGCGGCAACACCGCCATCGCGGCATCGGACGTGGCGCGGTCCGCGCCGGATGGCTACACGATGCTGTCGGCCGACAACGGCACGCTGGTCTACAACCCCGCGTTGTACAAGCACCTGCCGTACGACCCGTCGAAGGATCTGGCGCCCGTCACGCTGATGGGCCGGTTCCCGATGATCCTGGTCGTCGGCCCGAACGTGATCGCCCCCGACGTCAAGGCCTTCGTCGCCAGCATCAAGGCGATGCCGGAAGGGCTCAACTACGCATCGGCCGGCGCCGGCAGCCCGCACCACCTGGCGATGGAGTTGTTCAAGACCGTGGCCGGCCTGAAGATGACGCATGCCGCTTATCGCGGCGCCGCGCCCGCGCTGGCCGACGTGGCCGGTGGCCAGGTGCCGGCGATGATGGTGGACCTGGCGGCCGGCGCCGGCTTCATCAAGGGCGGCAAGGTGCGGGCGTTGGCGGTCGCCCATGCCAAGCGCTTGCCGCAACTGCCGGACGTGCCGACGTTCGCCGAAATGGGCTACGACGTCGAGGCGGCCGCGCTGGTCGGTCTGGTCGTTCCGTCCGCGACGCCGCCGGACGTGATCGCCGCGATCAACAAGCAGGTCGTCACGGCGATCCATGCGCCGGACGTGCACAAGAAGCTTGTCGATTTCGGCATCGAGCCGGTCGCCAACTCGCCCGCGCAGTTCGCCGATCTGCTCAAGAGCGAGACCACGCGCTGGCACAAGCTGATTCGCGACCTGCAGATCACGCTGGACTAAGCGCGTGGACACGAACGATTCCACCGCCGCGACGGGGGCCGCCGAAGCGTCTGCCGCCGGCTCGCCGCTCGCCGGAACGATCGTCGCCGGAGCGCCGGTCGCTGGAACGCCGGCCGCCGGGGCGCCGGCCGCTCGGACGTCTGCTGGCGAAGAGGCCCGCTGCCCGTTCGCCGATCGCGCCGCCGGGCCGCGATCGCCGAACGGCTGCCCGGTCAGCGCGAACGCCGCCGCCTTCGATCCGTTCAGCGATCCTTACCAGCAGGACCCGCCCGACTACGTACGCTGGGCGCGCGAGCAGGAGCCGGTGTTCTACAGCCCGGTGCTCGGTTATTGGATCGTCGCGCGCTACGACGACATCAAGGCGATCTTCCGCGACAATCTGACGTTCAGCCCGTCGATCGCACTCGAGAAGATCACGCCGACCGGTCCCGAAGCCAACGCCGTGCTCGAAAGCTACGGCTTCGCGTTGAACCGCACGCTGGTCAACGAGGACGAACCCGCGCACATGCCGCGCCGTCGCGCGCTGATGGAGCCGTTCACGCCCGAGCATTTGACGCATCACGAGCCGCTGGTGCGCCGGCTCGCGCGCGAGTACGTCGACCGCTTCATCGACGATGGCCGCGCCGACCTCGTCGACCAGATGCTGTGGGAAGGGCCGCTGACCGTGGCGCTGCATTTCCTGGGCGTGCCCGAGGAGGACATGGACACGCTGCGTCGCTATAGCATCGCGCATACGGTCAATACCTGGGGCCGCCCCGGGCCCGACGAGCAGGTGGCGGTCGCGCATGCGGTCGGCAACTTCTGGCAGTACGCCGGCAAGGTGCTCGACAAGATGCGACAGGATCCCGACGCGCCGGGATGGATGCAGTACGGCATCCGCAAGCAGAAGCTGCTGCCCGAGGTCGTCACCGACTCGTACCTGCATTCGATGATGATGGCCGGCATCGTGGCCGCGCACGAGACGACGGCCAATGCCGCGGCCAACGCGATGAAGCTGCTGCTGCAGCACCCGACCGCGTGGCGCGACCTGTGCGACGACCCGGCGCTGATCCCGAATGCCGTCGAGGAATGCCTGCGCCACAACGGCTCGGTGGCCGCATGGCGGCGGCTGGCGACCCGGGACGTGACGATCGGCGGCGTCGCGGTCCCCGCCGGCGCCAAGCTGCTGATCGTCACGTCGTCGGCCAACCATGACGAACGCCACTTCGCCGACGCCGACCTGTTCGACATCCGCCGCGCCAACGCCAGCGATCACCTGACGTTCGGCTATGGTTCGCACCAGTGCATGGGTAAGAACCTGGCGCGCATGGAGATCCAGGTCTTCCTCGAGGAATTCACGCGCCGGCTGCCGCACATGAAGCTGGCGCCGCAGCGATTCACTTATGTGCCGAACACGTCGTTTCGCGGGCCCGAGCACCTGTGGATCGAATGGGATCCGGCGCTGAATCCCGAGCGGCGCGACCGGTCGCTGCGCGAGCGCGCGCGCGGCGTGGTACGGATCGGCGAGCCGTCGGCTCATGCGATCACGCGGCCGATGATCGTCGACAGCGTGACCGAGGTCGCGCCGGGCATCGTCGGGCTGCGACTGGTGGCCGCGGATGGCCGTCCGGTGCCGCGCTGGTCGCCGGGATCGCATATCGACGTCGAATGCGGCGACACCAGGCTGTCTCGCCAATACTCGTTGTGCGGCGACCCGGCCGACACGCAGGCGTTGGAGATCGCCGTGCTGCGCGAGGCGCGCAGCCGCGGCGGTTCGGCCTGGGTGCATGCGCAGGTGAAGGTGGGCGACCGGCTGCGCATCCGCGGACCGCGCAATCATTTCCGGCTCGACGAAGAATCGCGGCGATTGGTGTTCATCGCCGGCGGCATCGGCATCACGCCGGTCATGGCGATGGCGCGCCGTGCGCGCGAACGGGACATCGACTACGCGCTGCACTACTGCGGCCGCAACCGCGACGCGCTGGCTTTCGTGCCGGCGCTGGCCGCGCTGCACGGCGACCGCCTTCATTTGCACGTCAGCGACGAAGGCTCTCGCCTGGATGTCGGGACGCTATTGGCCACGCCCGAGGCGGGCGTGCGCGTCTATGCGTGCGGACCGTCGCGATTGCTCGATGCGCTGGAGGCCGCTTGTGCCCATTGGCCGCCCGACACGCTGCGCGTCGAACACTTCGAATCGACGCTGGGTACGCTGGATCCGAGCCGGGAGCATGCGTTCGAGGTCGAACTGAAGGATTCGGGACTGATGGTGCCGGTGCGCGCCGATCAGACGCTGCTGGCCGCGCTGCTGGCCGCGAACATCGACGTGCAGAGCGACTGCGAAGAGGGGTTGTGCGGTTCCTGCGAGGTCGGCGTGCTGGCCGGCGACATCGATCATCGCGACAGGGTGCTGACGCATGGCGAACGCGAAGCGGGGCAGCGGATGATGAGTTGCTGTTCGCGTGCCAGGGGAGGCAGGCTGGTGCTGGCATTGTAGGTTCGCGATCGCGCCGATCGTGCCGATCGGGGTAAGGGCGGGATCGTCGATCCTGGTCGACGACGATGTCGGCATTGCCTTTCATCCGTTCGGCTGTGAAAGAAATTGGCAGCGGTGGTGAGGTTTATTCGTTTGGCACGGTGAAGGCCGATGAATAGAGTCGGCGTGTGCAATTCCAAGCGAAATTCCAGATGCCTGCTGACCCACCGCCTCTCACCATCGAGGCCGATTCGAACGGCATGTTCGGCGCCTTCGGTGGCGCCTACATGCCGGAAACGCTGATGCCCGCAGTGGCGGAACTGGCTGCCTGCTATGCCGAGGCACGTCGCGCACCCGATTTCTGGCACGAGTACCGTCAACTGCTGCAAGACTATGTCGGCCGTCCGTCGCCGTTGTTCCTGGCTCGCCGGCTTAGCGCGGAATCGGGCGGGGCAAGGATCTTCCTGAAGCGGGAAGACCTCAACCACACGGGTGCCCACAAGATCAACAACTGCATCGGCCAGATCCTGCTGGCCCGCCGCATGGGCAAGCGCCGCGTCATCGCCGAAACCGGAGCGGGTCAGCATGGCGTGGCGACGGCGAGCGTGTGCGCGCTGTTCGGCATGCCCTGTTCGATCTATATGGGGCGCCGCGACATGGAGCGCCAGTTGCCGAACGTTAAGCGCATGGAACTGCTGGGGGCACGGGTGCGGCCGGTCGATGCGGGCAGCGCCACCCTCAAGGACGCGATGAACGAGGCCTTGCGCGACTGGATCACCCATGTGGAGGACACCTATTACCTGCTCGGAACGGGGGCCGGCCCGCATCCTTATCCGCAGATGGTGTGCGACTTCCAGCAGGTGATCGGCCGGGAGGCGAGGGAACAGTTTCTGCACCTGACCGGCACACTGCCCGACGCCCTCGTGGCCTGTGTCGGCGGGGGATCGAACGCCGCGGGCTTGTTCATCCCCTTCCTTGCAGACAGCAGCGTGAAGATGTATGGCGTCGAAGCCGCCGGTCGCGGCCTGGATAGCGGAGAGCATGCCGCATCCCTGCAACGGGGCCGGCCAGGGGTGTTGCATGGCAACCGGACTTATTTTCTTCAGGATGACGACGGACAGATCCTGACCGCGCACTCGGTGTCGGCCGGTCTCGACTACCCGGGAATCGGCCCTCTCCATGCGCAGTGGTTCGAGTCGGGGCGTGTCAGCTATGGCAGTGCGACGGACGACGAGGCGGTAGCGGCCTACCACTGGTCAAGTCGCCGCGAGGGCATCGTTCCGGCGCTGGAAAGCGCTCATGCGCTGGCCTTCGCTCGCCGCCTGGCGGCGACGCTGTCGCCGGAAGCCTCGGTCATCGTCAATCTCAGCGGACGCGGCGACAAGGACATGGAAACTGTTCTTGGTTTCGGTGCCATGGAGGGTAAGCAATGAAGCCGCTTGCACAGCGTATCGAATCCACCGTGGCGCGGCTGCGCCGCGAGGGGCGTACCGGCCTGGTCGCCTATCTGTGCGCCGGAGACCCGGATTTCGACACCTCGCTGGCCTTGCTCGACGCGGCGGGGGACGCGGATATGGTGGAGATCGGGCTGCCTTTCTCCGATCCCGTCGCTGATGGGCCGGTCCTGCAAAAGGCCCATATGCGGGCTCTCGCGGGCGGCCAGACGGTGGTCGAGACGCTACGTTTGCTGAAAGCGTGGCGCTTGCGCCGCCCCGACGTGCCGGCGATCCTGATGGGCTACGTCAACCCGGTACTCGCCTACGGGGGCGAGCGTTTCATGCGCGATGCCGCCGACGCGGGCGCCGATGCGCTGATCCTGGTGGATCTGCCTTACGAACATGCGTGTACGTTGCGGCGGCAAGCGCAGGCAAGCGGCTTGAGCCTGATTCAGATGGTGGCGCAGACCACGGACGAAGCCCGCCGTGCCAAGATGTTGGCGCAGGCGGAGGGTTTCGTTTACCAGGTAATGCTCAATGGTACGACCGGAGGCCGGCAGGAACAGCCAGCGTTGCAGATAAGGGCGCTGAGCGAGTTGCGAGCGTGCACGGCATTGCCCATCGTGGCCGGCTTCGGCATCCAGACACCGCAGCAGGCCCGGATAGTGGCGCCGATGGCGGATTTCATCGCCGTCGGGTCGGCGCTGGTGCAGGCGGTTCATGATGGCCCCGCGGAGGCCGCGGTGGCGCGTTGCCGGGCAACCATCCGAGCCTTCCTCGACGTCATGGGCGCCGATGCGGGAGACGGAGATTGAGGTCGTCAGGGTCTGTCGACAGATAAACCGATACATGCGTAGATTGCCGCCCCTGCGGGCTTTGCAGGTTTTCGAGACCACCGCGGGTTTCGACAGTTTCACCAAGGCGGCGGAGGCGCTGTGCGTGACGCATGGCGCGGTCAGCCATCAGATTCGCGCATTGGAGGCGTGGCTGGACGAGGAACTGTTCGTGCGGCAGGCCGACGGCATTCGTCTGACCGAGGCGGGTGTGGCGTTGCGCGCCGTCTGCACGGAGGTATTCGGCACACTGGAGGCGGAGTGCCAGCGCATTCGTAGTGGGGCCGCCGATGGGCGGGTGCGGGTCGGGTGCTCGGGCAGTTTCATCGGGCACTGGCTGATCGCTTGCCTGGAGCGCTTCGAGCAGGCCCACCCGGAAGTCACGCTCGATCTGCGTGTCGCGGATGATCTGGCCGAACTGGCATCACGTAACGTGGACGTGATGATCGTCAGTGGGGCGGATCCCCGATCGGCAGGCGTGACGGCGATTCGCCTCGCCCGCGACATCATCGGCCCGGTGTGCGCGGCGAACCGGACGCCGCCACCCCGCAGTGCGCGTGATCTGGAAGGAGCCTTGCTTCACACGACGTCACGACCGCTGGCATGGCAGGACTGGGCCCGGGCTTCCAACGAAACCCTTGCGCTGGAAAGCGGTCGCCGTTTCGACAGCCTGACGCTGACACTGGAAGCCGCGCGGCACGGTTTGGGTTTCGCGATCGCGCCGCGATTGCTCGTGCGGCGGGAGTTGGAGACAGGGGTGCTGGTCGCCCCCTTCGGCTTCCACGATACCGGCGAGGCGATCTACTTCTGTACCCGCGCTGGCGGCGAGCCTCCGGTGCCGATCCGCTGCTTGTTCGAATGGCTGTCCCAGGAGATCGGCGACTGATACTGCCGCGCTTTCAGTCCCGCCGCTCCATGGCTCGGATCAGTTGCCGCGCTTCGTCGGCCTCCGGGATCGGACGGCCGCTGTCCCGCCATTCGACGGCAGACTTGAATCCGTGGGTCTGCGCGTGCCGGCGGAACCACAGCCCCTCCGGGTTGTGGCGCGTGATGCCGTCGAAGATCGTCGCCAGCGACTGGGTCTGTTCGAGTCCCATCGTCTGCATCACCTGATTGACGACCATCTTGTGCATCGCCAGGTGTCCGCGCGGCACGCCGGCGATGCGCTCGGCGAGCGCGAAAGTGGCGGCCTCCAGTTCTTCGATCGGTACCGACAGGTTGGCCAGCCCCCATTGCGCGGCCGTCGCGCCGTCGATGACGTTGCCGGTGAACATCAGCTCCTTGGCGCGGGTCGGGCCGAGACGGTAGGTCCACATGGCGGTCGTCGGGCAGCCCCACACACGCGTCGGCATGTAGCCGATGCGCGCATCGTCGGCCATTACCAGCAGATCGCAGCACAGCGCGATGTCGCTCCCCCCCGCCACCGCGGCGCCGTGGACCTTGGCGATCGTCGGTTTGGGGCTTCGCCACAGCGCCATGAAGTCCTCGGTGTTCCGCTTCATGTATGCGTAGTCGACCATCGGATCCCACGGCGTTGTTTCCTGCTGGCACGGGTGCTCGCGGTCGAGCCCCGCCGAAGCCGCCAGGTCGTAGCCGCCGCAGAATCCCTTGCCGGCGCCTTCGACGACGATGACGTGAACGTCGTCATCGGCATTCGCCCATTCGACGGCGGCACGGATGTCGCGCGGCATCGCGTCGCTGATCGCGTTGTAGCGCTCCGGCCGGTTCAACACCAGCCGGGCGATGCGCGGGTTCGTCGGATCCTTGTCGATGGTCAGCGTGTCGAAGGTCGGCATGGCGGTTCCCTGGTTGTTCTCGATCGAGCGAAACCCGCGACTCTAAGTCCGCGTCGCGGTGACCGTCAACGCGCGCCGACGCCGGCAGCGCCGCCATGGCAGACTGTCGCCTTTCCATCGATCGATGACCCGATGACGATACCCTCCGCCGCGGAGCAGGCATGATCATCCGGCCGCGCCCGCACTGGCTGCGCATGCTGTTCGTCGTGCGCGGCTCGGTACTGCCCGACATCCTTCCGCAGTTGGCGGCCGCGACGCTGTTCGCGATGCTGGTGACCCACCTCCACGGGCAGGTACTGCAGTGGAAGGTGCCGCTGAACTTCGTGCCGTTCTCGCTGGCCGGCCTGACGCTGGCGATCTTCCTGGGTTTTCGCAACAGCACCAGCTACGCGCGCTACTGGGAAGCGCGCACGCACTGGGGCACGCTGCTGAACGAGTCGCGCTCGCTGGTCCGCCAGGCGTCGACGCTGGTCGATGCGCCGGAGCGGGTGCGCGAGCTGACGATGCTGCTGGCCGCTTTCGTCCACGCGCTGCGCCACCAGTTGCGCGGCACGGCCGCCGATGACGATCTGCGCCGGCTGCTGGGGGCCGACCTGGCCGCCGGGCTGGCGTCCGTCCGCTACAAGCCGGCGATGCTGCTGATGATGGCAGGCCGCTGGATCGGCGATCGCCGCCGCGAAGGCGCGCTGGCGACGGTGCTGGTGCCCGCGATGGAGGCGCCGCTGGGGCGGCTGACCGAAGCGCTCGGCGGCTGCGAGCGGATCGCGTCGACGCCGATCCCGTTCACTTATGTGCTGATGATCCATCGCACGATCTACGTGTACTGTCTGCTGCTGCCATTCGGCCTCGTCGACGCGATCGGCACGATGACGCCGCTGATCGTCGCGTTCATCGCCTATACGTTCTTCGCGCTCGAAGCGATCGCGCAGGAGATCGAAGAGCCGTTCGGCATCGCGCCCAACGATCTGGCGCTCGACGCGATGTCGGCGATGATCGAAGCGGCGCTGCGCGAATCGATCGGCGAGACGCTGCCCGAACCGCCGCATGATCCCGACAGGATCCTGCTGACTTGACGCTCCTTTGTCCGACACCATGACGACCAGCGAGATCTTCCTCATCGCGATGCTGATGATTTTCAGCGTCCCCTACCTGATCTGGCGGCTGGGCCGCACCGACTACTTCGCGCCGCTGGTCGTCGTGCAGATCCTGGCCGGCATCGCGCTCGGTCCCGGGGTGCTGGGGGCGGCGTTTCCCGACTATTACCGCTTCGTCTTTCGTGCCGAGGTCACGCAGGCGCTGTCCGGCGTCGCCCAGTGGGGCGTCATGATCTTCGTGTGGGTTGCGGGCGTCGAACTGGACCTGCGCCAGGCCTGGCGTCATCGGCGCGAGAGCGGCATCACGGCCGGGTTGGCGCTGGGCGTTCCGTTGGCATTCGGCACGCTGGCCGCCACGTTGCTGTTGGCCTGGCCCGGCTGGATCGGGCCGAACGCGCAGTCGTGGCAATTCCTGCTGGGCATCGGCATGTCGTGCGCGGTGACGGCACTGCCGATCCTGATCCTGCTGATGGAAAAGCTGCGGATGCTGCGCGAGCCGCTGGGCCAGCGGATCCTGCGCTATGCGAGCCTGGACGACATCGCGATCTGGGGCGTGCTCGCGGTGATCCTCACCGATTGGGCGCGCGTCGGCAAGCAGGCCGGCTTCCTGGCCGCGTTCGCGATCGTGACGCTGCTGTTCCGTCGATTGATGCGCGCGATTCCGCCGGCGGATCGCTGGTACGCGAGCCTGATCTGGCTGACGGCCTGCGGCCTGGGCTCGGATTGGGCAGGGTTGCACTACATGGTGGGCGCGTTTCTCGCTGGCGCGGTGATCGACGCCGACTGGCTGGACCAGGAGCAGATGGACGGGTTGCGCCACTTCCTGCTGCTGACCGTGATGCCGGTCTTCTTCCTGAGCACCGGCCTGCGGACCGATTGGCAGACCGGTGGTGTCGCGGTGCTGGGCGCGGCGGCGCTGCTGCTCGCGGCCTCGGTGGGCGGCAAGCTGCTCGGCCTGCGGCTCGCGGGCCGGTTGCTGGGCTGGTCGACCCGCGAGGCGAAGGTGATCGGCTGGCTGCTGCAGACCAAGGCGCTGATCATGATCATCTTTTCGAACGTGCTGCTCGACAAGGGGCTGATCACCAACGCGACCTTCACCGCGCTGCTGCTGATGGCGGTCGCCAGCACGATGTTGACGATTCCCAAGGTAAGCGCGGATCTGAAGCGCCTGGGTGTCGGGGGATAGGCGCAGGCGCGCACGCGCGCTTAGCGCGGCCCGTCCTGTCCGATGACAACCCAGGTTGTCAACTTACTGACGATTGGGCAAACTGGTCGCAGGCGCTCGTCCGCCATCCGACAACCAAGGAGACATTTCCCATGAAGCTCGCCCGTATCGTGGCAGCCGGCCTGGCGTTGGCCAGCGGCCTGGTTCTCGCGCAGGACAAGCCCGGCGAACTGAAGATCGGCATCTCGACGTTCACGTCCGGGGCGGCTTCGGTGTTCGGCGTGCCGGCCAAGGCGGCGGCCGAACTGCTGATCGAGGAGATGAACGCGGGCGGCGGCATCGGCGGCGTCAAGGTCGCGCCGGTGTTCATCGATGAAGGCATCGGCGGCGACAAGCTGCTCAGCGAATACCGGCGCCTGGTGCAGGAGCAGGGCGTCAGGACGATGCTGTCGGCGATCTCCAGCGGCAACTGCAACATCATCGCGCCGGTGGCCGAGGACCTGAAGGTGCTCAACGTCATGTGGGACTGCGGCACCGAAAAGGTCCTCGAGCAGCGCCGCTACAAGTACGTGGTGCGCACGCAGGCCAACGCGACCACCGAGATGGTCGCCACCGTGCTGTACCTGCTCAAGACCCGGCCCGACTTCAAGACCGTCGCCGTGGTCAACCAGGACTATGCGTGGGGACGCGATTCGTGGGAGATCTTCCTGAACGCGCTCAAGGTGTTCAAGCCCGACGTCAAGGTCGTCGCCGAGATGTTCCCGAAGATGGGCGCCTCGGACTTCTCGACCGAGATCAGCCGCCTGCAGGCGCTCAAGCCCGACGTGGTGCTGAACACGTCCTGGGGAGGCGACCTGGACACGTTCGTTCGTCAGGCGTCGCAGCGCGGTCTGCTGACGCAGAAGACCCTGTTCGTCCTGCCGCTGGCCGAAAGCTCGCTCGAACGGCTGGGCAGCGCGCTGCCCGACGGCGTGATCGTCGGCGCGCGCGGTGAACACTACTGGCTGCACCCGGAGACCAAGGACGATCCGAAGCACAAGGACTTCATCGCGAAGTTCAAGGCCAAGACCGGCGCTTATCCGATCTATCCGACCTACCACATGGCGCAGGCGCTGGCCGGCCTGAAGCAGGGGTATGAAAGCGCGATCCAGGCCAATGGCGGCAAGTGGCCGTCGCCTGAACAGGTCGCCGACGCGATGCGCAAGCTGGAGTTCAAGGCCTATGGCCGCCCGATCAAGATGCGCGAGGACGGCCAGGGACTCGAAGACCAGTTGCTGGGCGTCAGCAAGCGCGTGCCTCAGTATCCGTTCGCGGTCATGGACAAGATGATGCTGGTGCCGGCGGACCTGGTGACGACGCCTGTCGGTCAGCATTCACCCGAATGGGTCAAGAAGATCGACCCGGCCGTGCTCAACAGCGATCGGCTCAAGTCCTACGATTTCAAGTAGGCGCGCATCGGGGTAAGGAGAACACGAAACCAGGAAACCCGAGAGGACGATGGACGCGAGCCTGTTCGTGCTGGCGCTGATGGACGGCGTGTCGTACGCGGCGCTGCTGTTCCTGGTCGCGTTGGGCCTGACGCTGATCTTCGGCGTCATGCGCATCCTGAACATCGCGCACGGCAGCCTGTATGCGTGGGGCGGCTACTTCGCCGCTACGCTGGGCATCGCGATCGCGCGCTACGGGCTGCCGGAATGGCTCGCGCTGCCCGCGTTGTTCGCCGCCGCGCTGATCATCGGCGGGTTGCTCGGCACGGTGCTCGAATTCGCGCTGCTGCGACGGATCCTCGACAAGGATCCGATCCTGCAGTTGCTCGTCACGTTCGCCGCGTTCATGGTGCTCGAGGATTTGCAGCGGCTGATCTGGGGCGTGCAGCCGGTGTTCGTCTCCGACGTCGTCAATCAGCTCGGCACGCTCAGCGTCGCCGACGTCACGTACACGCGTTACCAGTTGCTGGTCCTGCCGGCGGTCGCGATCGTCGCGTTCTTCGCGTTGCGCTGGTTCCTGGGCGGCACGTCGCTGGGGCGGCAGGTCACCGCCGTTACGCATCACCGCGAGGTCGCCACCGCGATGGGCGTCAATACCGATCGCGTCACCTGGCTGACGATCGCGGTCGGCGGCGCGCTCGGCGCGCTGGGCGGCGCGCTCGCTTCGCCGACGACGTCGTTCACGCCGGGTATCGGTGCCGACATGATGGTGTTGTCGTTCGCGGTCGTGGCCACCGCCGGCCTGGGCCAGATCGGCGGCGCCGCGCTGGCGGCGCTGATGATCGGGCTCGCGCGTTCGTTCGCGATCTATCTGATGCCCGAAATCGAGGTGCTGATGCCCTACCTGATCATGGTCGCGGTGCTGCTGCTGCGGCCCGAAGGCCTGTTCTCGACGACCGCGGCGCGCCGGATCTGATGACGTCGCGCCTTCACACCGTCGCCGTCACGCTGATCGTCCTCGTCGCGCTGCTGTGCGCCGCGATGCCGTGGTTGAAGACGCCGGTGTTGCTGGCGTTGTCCAACGGCCTGGCCGTGCTGGGCGTCATCGTGCTGATCCGCGCCGGGCAGGTCTCGTTCGGGCATGCGATGTACGCGTGCCTGTCCGGCTACACGGTCGCGTTCGTCGGCCGCGCATGGCACCTGGACGCGCTGCTGCAGATCGCGATCGGCACGATCGGCGCCGCGGTGGCCGGCGCATTGATCGGCCTGTTCATGGTCCGCTATCGCGGCATCTTCTTCGGCATGCTGAACCTGGCGTTCTCGATGGTGCTGTTCTCGGTGCTGGGCAAGTTCGGCGGCGTCACGGGCGGCACCGACGGATTGCGCTTCGATCGTCCGTCGTTCGGTTTCGTCCACCTGGAGCGCGAGGGCTTCGAGACCGCGCTGCTGGCGCTCGCGCTGGGCCTGGCGGTGGTGGCGGGCTGGCTCGTGCAGCGGTATTTCGCCAGCGTCGACGGGCAGGCGCTGGCCGCGATCAAGAGCAACGAGACACGGCTCGAATACCTGGGCATCTCGGCCAAGCGCGTGTTCTGGGGCGGCTACGTGCTGTCGGCCGCGTTGTGCGGGCTGGGCGGCAGCGTGTTCGCGCTGACGCAGGGACTCGTCACGCCCGAGATGGGATATTGGGTGCGCTCTGGCGAGATCGTCTTCATCGCGATCCTGGGCGGTTCGGGCCACGCGCTGGGTGCGTTCATCGGCGCGTTCGTGTTCGAGTTCATCAAGCTGTACGCCGCGGCGCTGCTGACCGGCGCATGGCAACTGGCGCTCGGCCTGATCCTGATCGTCATGGTGTTCGCCGCGCCGCGCGGGCTGTTCGGCCTGGTCGAGCCGATGCTCGGAGGGCGGGCCGCGCGCCGCGCGGGCGATGCCCGCTCGACCGGAGAGACGGCGTGAGCGGCTCGTCATCGTCTGCGCGCGAGGGTTCGTTGCTGTCCACGCGCGATCTGTCGCTGTCGTTCGGCGGTGTCGTGGCCGCGGACGCGATCGACTTCGACCTGCTGCCCGGGGAGCGCCTGGCCGTCGTCGGCCAGAACGGTGCCGGCAAGACCACGTTCATCAATATCTGCACCGGCTACCTGAAACCGACCCGCGGCATCGTGCGCTTCGACGGTGTCGACATCACCGGTCACACTCCGCGCTCGATCACGCGCCGCGGACTCGGCCGATCGTTCCAGTTGCCGCAGATCTTCACCGAGCACACGGTGCGCGAATGCCTGCTGCTGGCAGCCTCGGCGCCGATCGACGCGCGGCCCGGCGAACCGGCGCGGCCACGGCGGCGCGGCGGCTTCTGGCCGGCATTGGACCAGGCCGTCGACAGCGCCGAGGTCGACGACACGCTGGCGCTGCTGCAGTTGTCGTCGCGGGCCGGCGACCTGGCCGGCGCGCTGCCCGAGGGACAACGCAAGCTGCTCGACGTCGCGATGGCGCTGGTGCTCCGGCCCCGCCTGATGATCATGGACGAGCCGACCAGCGGCGTGTCCAGCGACGAGAAGCACGGCCTGATGGCGGTGCTGATGCGCGCGCTCGACGAGCGGCGGATCACCAGCATCTTCGTCGAGCACGACATCGACATCGTGCGGCGCTATTCGACGCGGCTGGCGGCATGGATCGCCGGGCGCATCGCGGCCGACGGCGCGCCGGACGAGGTGCTGCGCGACCCGTTGATCATCCGCAACGTGATTGGAGGGTGACGTGCTCGAGCTGAACGCCGTGTCGGCACGGATCGCCGGCATTCCCGTATTGCGCGGGATCAGCGCGCGATTCGATGCGGGCGGGACAATCGCGGTCGTCGGGCGCAACGGCGCGGGCAAGACGACGCTGTTGCGCCTGATCATGGGGTTCGTGCCGCTGTTGCAGGGCAACGCGGCGTTCGACGGCCGCGACCTGGCCACCGTACCGGCGCGCGATCGCGTGCGCCTGGGCATCGGCTATGCGCCCGAGGATCGCGTGATGTTCCCGACGTTCAGCGTCGAGGAGAATCTGCGTTTTCCGTGCGAGGTCATCGGACTGTCGCGCCGGGACGTCGACGACCGTCTCGCGCAGACGCTGGACATCGTGCCCGAACTCAAGCCGATGCTGCCGCGGTCCGGCGCCGCGTTATCGGGCGGCCAGGGCAAGATGGCGGCGCTCGGGCGCGCGATCATGGCCGGCGAACGGCTGGTGCTGCTCGACGAACCGTTCCAGGGACTGGCACCGGTGCTCGCGCAGCAGTATTCGGCGTCGCTGCAACGGTTGATCGCCGCGCGGCCCCGTTCGTGCGTCGTCATCACCGAATCGAACCGCAGCCTGCTCGGCGACGTGCCGACGCGGACGCTGGTGCTCGAGCGGGGCGAGTTGTCGCAGGAGGCCGCGCCGGCCTGACGGTGATCGCCGGGTCGCGCGGGCGGCTTCGATCCTGGCGTCAATCTTGGTGTCAATAGGCGCCAAGGTCTGTTCTCGCCAGGATCGAGCCCAGGCCGAGGGCGCCGAGCCCGTCGTCAGGGTGACGGCACCGCGACGATGTCGGCGGCCGATTGGAGCTGCCTGTCCAGCGTGGCCAAGGGCAGGCCTCGCCGTTGCGCGAGTTCGAGATAAGCGGCGTCATGAAGTGTCAATCCCAGGCGATCGGCCAGGCGAAGGGTCGTCGTCCAGGCGAACTGATCCGTATCGGGATCGATGCGAATGTTCAATTGCGCGAGATCGGCCAGCGAAGTTTGATGTCCTCTTTCGAGATTTTCCTCATCGCGATGCCGGTGATCTTCAACCCGGGATTATCGCTCGTCCCCTGCGCTTAGCGCGTCCATCGCCGGGCGGAACTGGTATTCGGGCACGATCAGCACCGCGTCGCGCGACGCGAGCCGCACGTAGCGGCCATACCCGTCGGGCGTACGGGCACCGACGGTGACACGCGTTAGCGGTCGACCCTCGCGTCCGATGACGTCGATGCGCAGCGCGGGCGACGCCAGACCATACGGATCCCCGGCGGGGGAAGCATCGACCCCGTCGGCATCGTCGGCATTGGCGGCACCGGCGCTACCGGCCCGGCCCGTATCCGGAGTGCGGCCGGCCACGTCGGCGGCGTCGGCCGACGGCACGGTCGTCTTCAGTACGCGATCGGCCCGCGCCTGCGAGAACAGCGACAGATAGGCGGCCGCATCGAACGCGGGCGTGCCGGGCGCCTCGGGGACGGGCGCGCCGGCGGCGTCGACCTCGCGCCAGGCGCGCGCATCGGCGACGAAGCGGCGCGAACGCTCGCCGCGGTCGATCGTCAGCGCGGCGACATCGGGTACGTCCCAGGTGAACAGCCGCGCCGGACGATGCGTGTCGTCATGCGCATGGCCGAGAGCCCCGGCGGGGCCCTTATCCCCATCATGGGCATCTGGCGCATGCGGATCGTCCCACTGCGCGACCGTCGCGCCGATGCCGGCAACGAGCACCAGCAGCCAGACGATCGTCCACAGGCGTTCGCTCATCGCAGGCTCCGCGCGATCATGCCGAACGGCAAGCCGTTCGGCAAGCCGGTCGGCGCGCCGTTCGACGTGTCGTTTGCCGTGCCATTCGGCGAGCCGTTCGGCGAACCATTCGGCGAACCATTCGGCATGTCATCCTTCATCGCCGCCGCCACCACGTCCACGCGCCGAACGCGAGCGCCAGCGCCGGCAGCAGCACCGAGCTGACGATGAACACGGTCCGCATCTGGCGATTGGTCAACTGCACGCTGCGTGTCTCGTAGTGGCGCGGACGGATGTCGATCAGCGCGTCCTGCTGCGCGAGGGCGTTGATCGCGTTGACGAACAGCATGCCGTTGCCCACCAGCGCGAATTGGCTGTTGTTCGCGAAATCGGCGTCGCCGGCCAGCAGCAGGCGCGACTGGCGTCCGCCCTCGGGTACCGGCACGTCGCCGATGTGGCGCGTGGCCAGCAGCATCAGCGTGCGCGTGCCGACGTCGTCCGGCTGCCCGCGCAGGTGCGACCGGTCGCTGCTGAGCACCAGCGGCGTCACCGTCACGCCGTCCGCCAGTCCGTCCGGCGCCGGCGTGAACGAGCCGACGCCGGGAAAGAACGTCAGCGGCAGGCCGCGCGTGATGCGATGCCGCGGGTAGTCGCTGACGGCGGGCGACGACGGGTCGCTGCGGTAATGATGGCCTTCATCGATCACCTCGCGCGCGTGCCAGGCGATGCCATGGCGATCCAGGACCGGCTGGAGGCCGTGCGGCCACTGCGGTTCGAGCAGCGCGAACACGCTGCCGCCCCGGTCCAGGTAAGCGAGCAGCCGATGCGTTTCGGCACCATCCAGCGCGCGCCGCGGGCCGGCGACGATGACGACGTCGCAGCCTTCGAGTGTTTCGGCGTCCTTGACGAGCAGCACCGGGCGGATCCGATAGCCGAGTGTCTCGAGCGCGTCGCGCGCCATGCCCAGCCCATGGCGCTCGTGGACTTCGACGCGGGCGACGAGGTTGTCGTCCTTGTCGTGGTCTTCGGGGTCGTCCAGATCCTTGAGGCTGAACGGGTTGGCCTCGCCGTGGCCGTGCGTGAAGCACAGCGTCTGCACGATGCGCGACGTGACGCGGATCAGCGCGTTGGTGAAATCCGTCTCGGTCCCGCCGTGGATGGTCAGCCGCCGCTGGCCGCTAGTGACGACCGCGCTGCCGGCGAACTGGATGTCGTGGCGGCGCGCCTCGGCCGGATGCACGGACGGGTCGATCGCGCGCACCTGGATCAGCGGATTGGCCTGCGCGTACTGGTCGAGCAGCGCGAGCGCATCGACCATGCTCTTGTTGCGCAGGTCGTAGAACCATGTGACGTGCACGGGTGCATCGATGCCGGCCAGCACGCGGCGCGTGTCGTCGCTGATCGTATAGACGCCGGCGCGCGTCAGGTCGATGCGGCCCAGATGGCGGTAGCTCCACAGATTGACGGCGAGCAGCACGCTGGCGATCGCCGCGACCGGCAGCAACACCCGGAGCCCTTTCCATCCCGATCGACCGCGCATCGTGCCTGCCCATCCTCTCCGGCGTTCAACGCAACCTGCGCAGGCGCAACATCTGCGTCGCGACGGCCAGCGACAGCACGATCACGCTGGCGAAGTACGCGAGCGCGCTGCCCGACAGCACGCCGCGGATCAGGTCGACGTGCTGCGCCGACAGCGACAGGTGCAGCAGCGCGGCCGACAGCGCCGGCATGAGGTCCAGCGCGGCGGGGTAGTCGATGAACCACAGCAGCACGAGCAGCGTCCACGTGATCAACGCGGCGACGATCTGGTTCGAGCAGCCGCTGGATACCGCCATGCCGATCGCCAGGAACATCGCGCCGAACGCGAACGTGCCGAGGTAGCCGCCGACGATGGGGCCATAGTCGGGATCGCCGTACAACGCCAGCGGGATCACGGCGGTGGCGGTGCCGGCGAGCATCAACGCGAGGACCAGCAGGCCGGCCAGGTACTTGCCGATGACGGTGGCCGCGTCCGACAGCGGCAGCGTCAGCAGCAGTTCGATCGTGCCGGTCTTGTTCTCCTCGGCGAAGATGCGCATCGTCAGCAGCGGCATCACGAGCAGCAGCAGGATCATCATGTTGTGGAACGAGCCGACCATCTGTGTCGTGCTGACGAAGAACAGCGCGAAGCTGAACAGGTAGCCGCACAGCGCCCAGAACGTCGCGACGACGACCAGGGCGATCGGCGTCGCGAAGTACTCGCGCAGCTCCTTCTGGACGACGGCGCCGAGGCCCTTCACGCGATCGGCTCCGCGCCCGCGTCGCTGCGCCGCACGGCCTCGATCAGCAGGTCTTCGACGCTCGTCGACAGCGGGCGGGCTTCGGCGACGTGGCCGTGCGCGAGCGCGGCGCGCAGCAGCGCGTCCAGGTGCGCGGGGGCCGTCGCATAGCGGACGACGAGCCGGCGGACGCCGGGGAGGAGGGCGCCGTACGCGGCGCGATGGCCGCTGCCGGCGATGCCGCCGGAGTGCCCCCGATCGGTCCCGCGATCGGCATCGTGATTGACGCTTTCCTCGTCGACCGTCACCTCCGTCACGCCTTCGACGGCGCCGATCGCCGCGACCACGGCGCGCAGCGCGGCCTCGTCCGCGCCTTGCCAGCGCAACGCGATCCGCGCGCCGCCGCCCGCCTGGCCGCCGGCAGCCAGCGGCACATCGGCGATCAACCGTCCGTGGCGCAGGATCAGCGCGCGCGTGCACAGCGCCTGCACCTCCTGCATCAGGTGGCTGCTGAAGACGACCGCGCGGCCGCGCGCCACCTCGCGGATCATCCGGCGCGCCTCGACGATCTGCATCGGATCCAGGCCGTTGGTCGCTTCGTCGAGCAGCAGCACCGATGGATCGCCGAGGATCGCCTGCGCGAGGCCGACGCGCTGCCGGAAGCCCTTCGACAGGCGGCCGATCGCGCTGCGCCGCACGCCGTCCAGGTCGAACGCGCGCACCGCGCGATCGATGTCGGCCTGCATCGCGGCGCCGCGCAGGCCCTTGCATCGGGCGACGAACTGCAGGTAATGGTCGACGGTGAGCGCGTCGTACAGCGGGGCGCGCTCGGGCAGATAGCCGATCGCGCGGCCTGCCGCGGCCTTGTTTGCCGCGGACCGGTCTGTCGCGGTCCCGGCTGTCGCGGTCCGGTCACCGTGGCCGCCACGGATCCCGGATTCCGCCTCCACGCGCGGCGTGGTCGTGATCGCCACTCGGCCCGCGTCGGGCTGGTAGAAGCCGGCGATCAGCCGCAGCGTGGTCGTCTTGCCGCTGCCGTTCGGGCCCAGCAGCCCGACGATCTCGCCGGGCTCGACGCGAAAATCCAACTCGTGCAGGACCCGGCGCGACCCGAACGACTTGCCGACGCGCTCGAAAACGATCGCCGTCATCGGGTCCCGGGGCGTCACGCGGGTTCGATCGGAATACGGACGGGCCTCAGTCGTACGCGCGGTCGTGCGCGTGCTCCCCGAACTGCTTGGCGTCGTGGCTGTACCAGATCTGGCCGCGCTTGGCGTCGCGGATCTGCTTGAGCCGGTCGATCGATTGCATCGACAGGTTGGTGTTCCACGTGATGCCGGGAATCACACCGGCTTCGTTCTCGGCCGTGTAGATCGCATCGGCGGCCAGCAGCAGCACGCCCGTGTTCTTCAGCGTGACCTGCAGCGACTGGTGGCCCTGCGTATGGCCCTTGGTGTCCAGCGCGACCAGCGAGCCGTCGCCGAACAGGTCGAAATCGCCGTTCAACTGGAGGAAATCGTAGTCGCGCGTGCCTTCATAGTCCTTGAGCACGTAGGCGGCGCGCTGGAATTTCTCGGGCCACCACGCCGCGCGCAGCTCTTCCTTCTGCACGACGTGCTTGGCCTTGGGGAACAGCTTGATGTTGCCCGCATGGTCCAGGTGGAAGTGCGAGTAGACGACGTGCGTGACGTCCTCGGGCCGGAAGCCGAGCTTGGCGAGCTGGCGGTCGATCACCTCGTCGCGCGTCTGTTGCGCGTTGAACGCGCCGCACAAGCCCTCGCCCCAATAGTTCGCGCACTTGCCGTCGGACACCGCGACGTTGTTACCGGTGTCGAACAGCACGAGGCCGCGCGGATGCTTGATCACGTACATCGCGACCGGCACCTTGATCTTGGTGCCGACGCCGGACATCGCGGTCAGCCAGCCCTTGTCGAGTTCGAGCAGTCCGCTGGACACCTGCCACAGGCGGACATCCTGCGCGTGAGCGTTGAAGGAGGCGGCGCACAGCAGGCCGATGGCGCCAGCGGCGAGCCGGCGAAGACGC
The DNA here is from genome assembly GCA_029779435.1 of Pseudomonadota bacterium. Classification (GTDB taxonomy): domain Bacteria; phylum Pseudomonadota; class Gammaproteobacteria; order Burkholderiales; family Burkholderiaceae_E; genus JAKPAM01. Next base: position 103,777 of record JAKPAM010000036.1, read on the forward strand.
TTGAGGATCACGGTGGTCTCCTGGATGGTTCTGTTCGTGTCGCTGGCGCCCTGCCGGTCCTCGGGGCGCGAGGACGGGCCGGCCAGATCCCGTGATGCTAACCGGGCGTCGCGGCGAGTACCAGCATGCCGTCCCGAAATCGTCGGCCCCAGGCTCGCCTCCGCGGCGATGCGCCGACCGCGGACATGCCCGGGCCCGCGGCCAGGACGATCACTCGACCTTGATGCCCGTCTCGGCGGACATCTTCTTCCACTTGGCCTGCTCGCGAGCGACGAGCTTGGCGAAGTCGTCCGGATTCAGCGGCTCGTAGAGGCCGCCCAGGCTCTTGAGCAGTTCGGTCAACTCGGGGCGCTGCATCGCCTGGATCGTCGCGGCGTTCAGCTTGTCGATGATCGGGCGCGGCGTGCCGACCGGGGCGAAGAAGCCGCTGAACGCGACCAGATCCAGCCCCGGATAGCCGGCTTCGGCCAGCGTTGGCGCCGACGGGTACTTCGGCATGCGATTGGGTGACAGCGCGGCGATGGCCACGAGCTTGCCGGGCGTCGTCAGCGGTTCGAGTTCGGACGCATAGCCGATCGCGATCTGGACCGCGCCATTGGCCGTATCGAGCAGCGCGGCCGAGCTGCCCTTGTAAGGCACGGTCCGCAACTTGATGCCGAGCATCTTTTCGAGGTACACGCACGCGAAGTGCTGCAGCCCGGCGTGTCCCGCCGTGCCGCAGATCAGTTCATCGGGTTTGGCCTTGGCCTGGGCGATCAGGTCGGCGACCGTCTTGATGCCGGCGCCGCTGTAGGCGACCAGCATCGGGTAGCCCATCGTGCCGACACCGATCGGCGCGAAGTCCTTGGTCGGATCGTAGCGGACCTGGCCGCCCGCACCCGGAAACGCGACCAGCGGATTCATGCCGCCGAAGAAGATCGTATAGCCGTCGGGGGCCGACCGCGCCAGCGCTTCGGCGGCGATCGAGCCCGATGCGCCGGGGCGGTTGTCGACGACGACGGGCTGGCCCAGCGTTTCGCTCATGCGCTGCCCATAGCGGCGCGCCCAGATGTCGTTGACGCCGCCGGCCGGGCCGTCGACGAGCAGGCGGATCGGGCGGCTCGGATAGTCCTGGGCGGTTGCGGCGAGAGGAACGGTGAGGGCGGCAAGACCGATGGCGGCGACACTAAGCGCGACCAGACGGCGTCTGAGACTGACGAACAAGATGATGTCTCCCGGCAGTGATGTGGGTGTTCAAGGAAAGTGCTTTCCTCGGCGGCCGTTCGCCCCGCGACGATCACGAGGTCTTTCGATGGCTGTCGATGAGCTGACGCGCTGGCCGCCGGCTATTGAGCCAGAATCTCCGGCGGAAGACAATCTCGACGATCGTGGCGTTGCCACTCTCGGGCTTCGTCGGGTGAAGAGGGCCGAAGGAGGGGGATGTGAGCGAACGAATCTGGCTGGAAGTCGCGTTGAATGGTCCTTGGGGGAAGCGGGGCCAGCCGCTTTGTCCGACGTCCGTATCGGAAATCGTCGCCGAGGGCGTCGCTTGCGTGCAGGAAGGCGCGAGCATCGTCCACATGCACGCTTTCGACGTGGAGGCGGACCGTCAGCTCGATTGCGCCGACACGTATACGAGAATCATCGAGGGTATCCGGGAAAGGGTGGACGCGATCGTCTATCCGACCATCGCCATCGGCGAGGATCGCTTCGCCGTCGTGGAGCAGCTCACCAAGCGCAAGCTGCTCGAATGGATGGCGCTCGATTCGGGCAGCGTCAACATCGAGCCGCTCGATGGGCCGATCCGCTCTTCGCACTCGGTCTACGCGAATCCGCCACGGGCGATCCAGCGCGGTTTTTCGATCGCCGCCGAGTACGGAATCCATCCGGCCATCGCGGCCTACGAGCCGGGCTTCGTGCGTTCGACCTGTTCGTGGACGAAGCGGTTGTCGTCCTGCCCGGCGCCGATATTCCGGGTGATGTTCTCGAACGAGTACACGTTCGGCCTGCCGCCGGCCGATTACGCGTTCCGCGCGTGGCGCCAGATCATCGATGATCTGGCGCCGGGGGCGCCGCTGATGGTTGCCGGACTCGGCATCGATACGTTCGAGCTGCTACCGCAGACCCTGGACATCGATGCCCACATCCGGGTCGGGCTCGAGGACATGCCGCGCGGCTGCCGGATGTCGAACGTGTCGCAGGTGCGGCGGATGGCCGAGGCGATACGCGCGCGGGGGAAAACGTTGGCGAGCGTCGACGAGGTTCGCGCGGGGCTGGCCCGATGAGTCGGTGAATCCATCCGGTACTGGTGTTGCGGATCGCCAGCATCGGTTTGCCGTGGTTCAGCGGCTCATCCAGCGAAGCCGCCGGCATCCAGGAACGCCTGTTCCTTGGCGGTCGAGTCGCGTGCCAGCATCCGGTTGCGGTGCGGAAAGCGGCCGAAGCGCGCGACGATGTCGCGATGGTGCCGCGCGTAGCGCGCCGACTCCTCGCCCAGCGCCGTGCACAGTTCGACGCAGCGCTGCTGGTCCGCGAGCTCTTCCGAATGCATGAACGGCAGGTAGAAGAACTGGCGCAGCGCTTCGTCGGTGGATGCGTCGAAGCCGCGCAGCACCGCCTGGCGCGCATAGCGGCGGGCCAGCGGATCCGTCGCGTACATATGGGCGGTGCCGCGCCATGCGTTGCGCGGGAACTGGTCGAGCAGGATCATCAGTGCCAGCGATCCGTCGGCCGAATCGTTCCAGTGCTCGAGCTCGCGCCGGGCCGCGCGCAGATGCCAACCGCCCAGCCGTTTGCGACAGGTCTCATCGAACGCGTCGTCCTTGTCGAACCATTTCTCGCGGCCCGCGTCGCGCCAGAAATCGACGATCGCGACGGCGTCGGAAAGCGGTGCGGGGCTGGCTTGAGGGGTATCCATGCTCGAAGAAAAGGTGAGGCTGAGGGAACGAGGCCCGTGATTTGACCACGAGCCAAAGCGCAAGTCTCGTCCATACTACTGTGGCCGCGGGGACGCATGGGATACTGGACGCCATGATGCGGACCGGATCTGGCGCGACCGACGGCGAATCCACGTTTCGGCTGCGGCCGGCGGTTCGGCGCCTGTTCGCAGCTGATGCGCTGCTGCCCGACGGCTGGGCGCGCGACGTGATGCTCGAATGGAACGACGCCGGCGTGTTGACGCGCGTCGCTGCCGGGGTCGACGCATCGCGGTTCGACGCATCCCGGGTCCATCTGTCACGGGCCCACGGCGAAGCCCCCGTATCGGTCCGCGCGCAAACCGACGCCATCGACGCCGCCGACGTACATCCGGCGCCTCGCTACGAGACGGCGGCCGGGCCGTTGTTGCCGGGCATGCCCAACCTGCATTCGCAGGCGTTCCAACGTGCGTTCGCCGGCCAGGGCGGGTGCCGGATCGACGCCGGCGGCCGACGCTGGCGCATGGCGATGTACCGGGCCGCAGCCGCGATCTCGCCCGCGCAGCTCGAAGCGGTCGCGACGTTCTTGTACCTGGAGATGCTCGAGGCCGGCTACACGTCGGTCTGCGAGTTCCCTGTCCTGCACGACGAGGTCGAGGAGCGTCCGGGCGCCTGGCGGGGGCAGGGGGGCGCCGCGATGGCGATGGGCCTGATGCGCGCCGCCGAAGAGGTCGGCATCGGCTTGACGCTACTGCCGGTGCTGTACCAGACGATGGATTTCGGCGGCCGGCCCGCGCCGCGTGAACGGCGGCGCCTGGTCCGGTCGACCGATTCGATGGTCGGGCTGCTGGCGGGCTTGAAGCCGGTGTGCGATCCGCGCCGCATCCGCCTGGGCCTCGGACTGCATTCGCTGCGTGCCGTGCCGCCCGACAGCCTGCGCGAGGCGTTGGCGGGCCTGCATTCGATCGACGCGAGCGCGCCGATCCACCTGCGCATCGCCGAGCGGGGCGGAGACGTCGATGACTGTGTCGTGCATCGGGGCCAGCGTCCGGTCCGGTGGCTGCTCGACCACGTCGGCGTCGATGCGCGCTGGTGCCTCGTGCATGCGACGCATCTGGATGCCGGCGAGGTCGCGTGCGCGGCGCGTAGCGGCACCGTGGCCGGCCCATGTCCGACGGCCGAGGCCGATCGCGGCGATGGCTTGTTCGATCTCGTCCGCTGGCGCGCGGCCGGCGGCTCCTGGGGCATCGGGTCGGACAACCAGGTGCGCGTCGATCCGGCCGAGGAGCTGATGCGGCTCGCATACGGCCGGCGCCTGGTGCGTGGGCAACGCGATATCGCGGCGAGCCTGAGGAAAGGCACGAGCGTGAAACCCGGGGCGGAGGAGACGGATGACGGGTCGAATCCGATGGAGAACCTCGGGCCCGATGCCGCGGCCTCGCTATGGTCGTCGGCGGTGGCAGGGGGAGCGAGGGCTGCCGCGCGGCCGATCGCCGGCCTGTCGGTCGGCCAGCAAGCCGATTTCGTCGTGCTCGATGCCGGACATCCACGAATCGCAGGACTGTCCGCGCCCGCCATGTTGTCCGCGCATCTGTGCGCCGACGATCGTCGCTCGGCGATCGCCGAGGTCTGGACCGCCGGCCGTCCGCGCGTCACCGCGTCCCGCCACGATTTGCACGAGCTGGCCGCGGCGGCCTTCGCGCAGGCCAGGATGGCGCTGATCGAGGCGTGCCGGTAGTCGGGTGTACCGCTGGTTCGGTGTGGTGCTTGGTCGGTATGGTGCTTAGTCGGTGTGACGCTGGTTCGGCGTGGCGCTCGGTCGGTCGTGCCGCTTGGTCGGTCGTGACACTCGGTCCGGCGTCGCCGTCCCCTGGCTGCGGCGCTGCTCAGTGCGGCCGCGATCCGCTCGCGCCGACCGGCCCGAAGCGGTCGAACAGGCCGCGCAGCACGTTCTTGCGCCCGGACAGGCGTTCGATCCGCTGCTGCAGCGCCATCGCGTCGTCGAGCACCTCGACGACGTCGGGGTTCTCGCTCAGGCCATAGGCCTGGTGCAGGCCGTCGACCAGCAGGCGCGATTGTTCGTAGTCGTGCAGATCGCAGAACGCTTCGGCCGAGTGCAGCAGTGCCAGGCCGACCTGGCGGACCATCGATTCGTGCAGCCGCGCATCCCAGCCGTCGCGCGGGTCGCCGTCGAAGCGCAGCGGCGTGTCGCCGAAGCGGTCGACGACCTGGCGATAGCACCGGATCGCCGCGTGAGGGTCGTTGAAATCCGCCTCGAGTCCGCGTCCCTTGCGAACGAGCGCGGTCGCAAGGCTCACTTTCGCGACCGCGCAAGCGTGTCCGTCCATCCGCGCCACCAGATCGTCGAGCGTCGATTGCTCGCGCTCGTGCCGGCCCTGGTTGTCGTAGATCCGAGCAGCACCGAACAGTGCGCGCGCGACCTGGTCCAGCAGGCCGGGGTAAGCGCTGCCGTCGGCGACCCTCAGCACCGCGTCCGCGTGCGGCAACGCGGCGACGAAATCACCTTCGCGCAGGCGGTTGAACAGCAGGTTCACGTGCGCCTTGCACACTTGTACGCGGCTCGCCTCATTGGTTTCATCGCTCATTCGCTCGATCAACCACCGGTAGCTCGCGTCCTCGGCGATGCGGTCGCCAAGCTGATCCTCGGTGACGGCCTTGTCGAACACCGACGCCGCGACCAGTTCGCGGACCCGGTCGTCGCGGTCGTCCGCGAAGCAGCCGATGATTTCGTCGTAGACCTGCAGCTCGGCCCGGTGCTGGCGCTGGTCGCTCAGGTACGACGCATAGCTGATCAGCGTGCGCAGCACTTGGCGCCGCACGCGGCTGTCCGGGTGGCAGATGAACGCGCGCGCGCGCCGGTTGAAGGCCTCGGCCTGCGGCAGCTCGTCACGCCGGTAATGATTGATCGCCGCCGATCGTAGCGCCATGCAGACCGACAACGCGGTATCCGGATGAGAGTCGTGCTCGAACGTATCGACGATCTGTTCGAGCATCGCCTGTTCGCGACCCGTGTCGCCGAGTTCGTCCCAGGTCCGGGCGATCTGCAGCATCAGGCCGGCCGCTTCGGCCCGGTTGGCCGCGGTGCCGTTCTGGGGGAGCGCGTCGAGCGATTCGTGCAGGCGGGTCAGGCGGTCGCGCAGTGCTTGGCTCATGTCGGGCCCAGGTTCGGACGGAATGGCATGCGTCCGATCTTCTGGCCTGGTGAGCGGGGCGAACAGCGCGACCCGCGCTTGCGGCGGGCCCGATCCGATGGATGGCCTCAGGTTTCGGCCGGGCGCCCCACCGGGTCGTGCCGCGACCGGCCGCCCCGCCCGGCGTTCACGCCGCCCATCGATCGGGCGATTTGCCCGCATCACGGGCGGCGACCAGTTCGCGTGTCAGCGGAATCAACCGCCGGCCGTAGTCGATCGTGTCCTCGAGCGGATCGAAGCCGCGGATCAGGAACGTCGTGACGCCCAGGTCGTAATAATCGAGCAGCGCGTGCGCGACCTGCTCGGGCGTGCCGACCAGCGCGGTCGAGTTGTGGCGCGCGCCGGTCTCCTTGGCGATCGCGGTCCACAGCCGGCCGTCGATGCGCTCGCCGCGTTCGGCCGCGGCCAGCAGGCGCCGTGCGCCTTCGCTCTGCAACGGGACGCCCTGGCCCAGGCCGGCGGCCTGGCGCAGCGCGCGCGTGCGGGTAAGGATCTGCTCGGCCCGCGCCCAGGCGGCGTCCTCGCTGGCAGCCAGGATCGGCCGGAACGACACCGAGAAGCGGACGGTGCGGCCGTAGCGTGCCGCCGAGGCGCGGATGCGCGTCGTCAGTTCTCTGACCTGGTCCAGCGATTCGCCCCATAGCGCATAGACGTCGGCATGCCGGCCGGCGACGTCGATCGCCGCTTCGGACGCACCGCCGAAGTAGATCGGCACGTGCGGCTTCTGGACGGGCTTGACCTCGGAGAAGCCCGCGGTGAAACGGTAGTGTTCGCCTTCATGATCGAACGGCTCGTCGCTGGTCCAGATCCGCTTGAGGATCGATAGATATTCATCGGTGCGCGCATAGCGCTGATCGTGATCGAGATAATCGCCGTCGCGCTGCTGCTCGGCGTCCGAGCCTCCGGAGATGAAGTGCACGCCGAGACGCCCGCCGCTGAACTGGTCCAGCGTGGCGATCTGGCGCGCGGCCAGCGTCGGCGACGTGAAGCCGGGCCGATGCGCGAGCATGAAGTGGATCCTGTCGGTGACCGATGCGGCATAAGCGATCGTCAGCGTCGCCGAAGGGCCGGTCGAATGGTGCGGTACCAGGATGCGATCGAAGCCGGCCTGCTCGTGCGCCTGAGCGAACGCCCGGGTGTAGTCGCGATCGACGACCGGCCCTTCGGCCGGATGGATCTCCGATTGCTTCTGGCTCTGGATCATGCCGATGAATTCGACGCTCATGTCTCGGGCTCCGATGATGGAAAGGAATCCCTCGAACCTTAGCGACGGCGGTGCGACCGCCCAACCAAGAAAAACGACTTTGGTTATTCGATATTCGTCGTTCGCGCGAGGCGATGCGCTCGCTACAGTCCTAAGCCTCTCATTCAGATGGATCGCCATGAACGCACTGGCCCTCCGACGGATCATCGGTACCGAGCACCCGTTCGTCCCCATCCGCGGCGAAGGTTTGCCCGTCGCAGTCTCGCCCGACGCCGCGCCGCTCGCCGATTCTTCCGACGCCACGTTGCGGGCGCTGACCGATCGTTTCGCGCAGCGCGCCGGCGAGTTCGATCGCGACGGTCGATTTCCTCACGCCAACTTCGCCGACCTGCATCGGCACGGCCTGGTCGGCATGGTGGCCGCCGGCGGATTCGGTGGTGGCCAGGCGTCGCTGGCCGACGCACGTCGCGTCATCGCCGCGGTGTCCGCGGGCGATGCGGCCACCGGGCTCGTGCTGACGATGACTTATCTGCAGCACTACGCGATCGCGCGGCCCGGAAGCCGTTGGCCGGCGGTGCCGCGCGATGCGGTGCTGGGCAGCGGCCTCGAACGCGGCGCGTTGATCAACGCGCTGCGCGTCGAGCCGGAACTCGGTTCGCCAGCGCGCGGCGGCCTGCCGGCGACGATCGCACGACGCGGCGCCGATGGCGGGTGGCGCCTGTCGGGGCACAAGACCTATTCGACCGGCATCCCGGCGTTGTCATGGCTGGCGGTCTGGGCGAGAACCGACGAGGACGCGCCGCGCGTCGGCATGTTCCTGGTACCGCGCGACGCCGGGGGCATCCGTGTCGTCGAGACCTGGGACCATCTGGGGTTGCGGGCCAGCTGCAGCCACGACGTGCTGTTCGACGACGTTGCGTTGCCGGGCGATCACGCGGTCGACGTTCGGCTGCCGGCCGACTGGGCGCCGATCGACGGCTCGCCGGCGGCTCGCGAACTGGCCGCGCAGACCGCCTGGATGGTCGTGCTGCTGGGCAGCTTGTACGATGCGGTCGCCCGTTCGGCGGCCACCTGGCTGAAGGACTTCTTGAGGAGCCGCGTGCCGGCCAGTCTCGGCAAGCCGCTGGCCAGCCTGCCGCGGATGCAGGAAGCCGTCGGCCAGATCGAAGCGCTGCTGTGGGCGAACCGGATCCTGCTCGACCAGGCGGCAGCCGGTGTCGACGCCGGACAGGGGCCGGGCCTCGTCGAAAGCGGGCTGCTGAAGCACCAGGTCACCGGGAACGCGATCGCCGTCGTCGAACACGCGCTGCAATTGACCGGCAATCACGGCCTGTCGCGCCGCAATCCGCTCGAACGGCATCATCGCGACGTGCTGTGCAGCCGGATCCACACGCCGCAGAACGACGTCATCCTGGCGAGCGCGGGCCGTGCGGCGTTGGGTCTTTGATCGGACCTTCGGCCCGTTCGGTGCGACGGCTTGGATAGGGGCGCTCGGCGCTCGCCCGGTTCAGTAGTCGCCGGGGGGGCTTCAGCGCACCATCGCGTCGAGCACCTGCGTCGTTCGCGTGAACGCCAGCGCCGATGCGGCTTCATCGAACGGCGGATGGCCGTTGCGATCGAAGCCATGGCCCGCCTGCGGGTAGTCATGGATCGCGACGTTGGCGCGCCCGGCCAGCGTCTTCTTGACCGCATCGACCGTTTCAGCCGGTACCCACGGATCCCGGCCGCCGAAATGGAACAGCGCCGGCTTGTCGAGCCGGGCCAGTTCGTCCAGGTGCTGGTCGAACTTGACGCCGTAGTACGACACGACCGCGTCGACGGGTTCGCGCACGCCGGCCAGCATCGCGAGCCGGCCGCCCAGGCAGTAGCCGATGACGCCGACGACCGCTCGATCGCCGAGGGTACGGCGCAGCGTCCGGGCCAGTTGTCCGATGTCGCCGACGACCGCGTCGACGTCGATCGCCTCGCCCTGCGCGCGCGCAGGGTCCGGCTGGTCGTACTCGTAGTGCGCGCCGGGCCGCTGGCGCCAGAACAGGTCGGGAACCAGGACCGTGTAGCCGCGCGCCGCATGCCGCCGCGCGACGCCGCGCACCCACTGGTTGACGTTGTAGACCTCGGGCAGGACGATCAGGCCCCGCCCGTTCGGCGCTGCCGGGTCGGCCCGACAGGCCGAGAACGTCCGGCCGTCGAGCGCCTCGATCGACACGTCATCGGTCATCGGCGGACGCTCCGGCGATCAGGCGCCGTAGCCGGCGATGGCCTTGACTTCCAGGTACTCGTCGAGACCGAACTTGCCCCACTCGCGGCCGTTGCCCGACTGCTTGTAGCCGCCGAAAGGCGCGGTGCGCTCGTTGGGCATGCCGTTCAGGTTGACGTTGCCGGCGCGGATCCGGCGCGCGACCTTGCGGGCGCGGTCGATCGAGCCGCTCGACACGTAGCCGGCCAGGCCGTACGGCGTGTCGTTGGCGATGCGCACCGCCTCGTCCTCGTCCGAGTAGCCGATGATCGTCAGCACCGGGCCGAAGATCTCCTCGCGCGCGATCGCCATCTCGTTGGTGACGTTCGCGAACACCGTCGGCTGCACGTAGAAGCCTTTTTCGACGCCTTGCGGACGACCGGGACCACCGGTGACCAGCGTCGCGCCTTCCTCGACGCCTTTCTTGAGCAGCGTCTGGATCTTGTTCCACTGGATCTCGTTGACGACCGGGCCGATGTTGGTGTCGGCCGCGCGCGGATCGCCGGCACGGGTCTGGACGGCGACGGCCTTGGCGATCTCCATCGCTTCGTTCATCCGGGCTTTCGGCACCAGCATCCGGGTCGGCGCGTTGCACGACTGGCCGGAGTTCATGAACACGTGGGCGACACCGCCGCTGACCGCCTTCTGCAGATCGGCGTCGTCGAGGATGATGTTGGGCGACTTGCCGCCCAGTTCCTGGCTGACGCGCTTGACCGTCGTGGCCGCGCGCTGCGCGACGTCGATGCCGGCGCGGGTCGAGCCGGTGAACGAAATCATGTCGATGTCCGGGTGCGAGCTCATCGCGGCGCCCACTTCCGGGCCCAGACCGTTGATCAGGTTGAACACGCCCTTGGGCACGCCGGCTTCTTCCAGGATCTCGGCGAAGATCAGCGCGGACGTGGGCGTGTATTCGGACGGCTTCAGGACCATCGTGCAACCGGCGGCCAGCGCGGGCGCGACCTTGCACGAGATCTGGTTCAGCGGCCAGTTCCACGGCGTGACCATGCCGATGACGCCGATCGGCTCGCGCGTGACGATCGCCGAGCCCACCGGCTCGTCGAACTGGTAGGCTTTCAGCGCTTCGATCGTCGACATGATGTGGCCCAGACCGGCACCGACCTGCGCTTTCTCGGCGAGCGGCATCGGCGCGCCCATTTCGTCGGAGATCGCGACGGCCAGATCCTTGGCGCGCGTCTTGTAGACCTCGGCGATCTTCTGCAGCAGCGCCAGCCGCTCTTCGCGGGTGGTTTGCGAGAACGATTCGAATGCGTTGCGAGCGGCCTTGACGGCCTTGTCGACGTCGGCTGCCGAACCGAGCGCGACCTCGTACAGCGGCTGCTCGGTGGCGGGGTTGATGACCTGGCGGGTTTTGGGCGTGACTGGGTCGACCCAGGCGCCATCGATGTAGAACTGCGTGCGCTTGACCATCTCGATCATGTCCTTGAACGTTGTCGACAATCGCACAGTATATCCAGGCGTTCGGCCACGCGCTTTCAGCCGGTCACCGGCCGGCGTGCGGGGCGCCGGCCGGTCCGCGCGGCTGTTCCCCGCTGGGAGCGGCGTCCTTCGCCGGCTTCGCCGCCGGTCGCGGGGACGCGGAGGAGCGTCAGAACAGGTTGACGCTCGCCGGCGCGGGGGCGGTCGCCGCGTCGTCGAACCAGTCGCGGACCCAGGCCGGCTCGGCGTCCAGCGAGCCGATCAGGTCGCTCGGCAGCACGCGCTGGAGCAGTACGGCCTGTGCGAGCTGCATCCGGCGGCCCGAGCCGATACGGCCCGCTTCCCATGCCATCGCCACCGCCGTCGTCACGTGATACAGGCTGGCGCCGGTCTGGCGCGCGAACACGTCGCCGGCCGCCTTCAGGTCGGCGACGTGCCGCGCGCGCGCGACGACCCGATCCAGCGTCGCCGTGAATACCGCGCGCGCATTCGCGTGCAGTTCCGTCTGTTCGAGCAGGCCGCGCAGATGGCTGTCGAGCGCTTCGAGCGAGCCTTCGCGCCGGATCGCGCGCAGCACGTCGAGCGCGACGATGTTGCTGGTGCCCTCCCAGATCGAACCCAGGTGCGCGTCGCGGACCAGCCGCGGATCGGTCCAGTCCTCGATGTAGCCGCAGCCGCCGCGTACTTCCATCGCGTCGGCCGTGACCTTGCGGGCATCACGGCACGCGCGGAACTTGATCATCGGCGTCAGGATGCGCGCCAGCGGATAGCAGCCGGCCTCGCCGGTGTCGGAGCGCCGTAGCGCCTCGGCGGTCTGGAACACCATCGTGCGCGCCTGTTCGGCCGGCAGCAGCAGCTTCAGCAACTGGCGGCGCATCAGCGGCATCTCGATCAGCCGCTTGCCGAACGCCTGCCGTTCGCGCGCGATGAACGACGCCTCGCTGCATGCGCGGCGCATCAGGCCGGCGGCGCGCACACCGTTCGACAGCCGCGAATTGTTGACCATGTCGGCCATCTGCACGAAGCCGCGGCCCGCCTCGCCGACCAGCCAGGCGCGCGCGCCTTCGAGCCGGATCTCGCCGCTGGCCATCGACCGCGTGCCCAGCTTGTCCTTCAGGCGGATGATCCGGTAGGCGTTGGCCGAGCCGTCGGGCAATCGGCGCGGCAGCAGGAACAGCGACACGCCCTGCATGCCGGCCGGTGCACCGTCGATGCGCGCCAGCACCATCGCGAGGTCCGCATCGGGGTTCGAGCAGAACCACTTGTCGCCATGCAGCAGGTAGCTGTCGCCATCGGGCACCGCGCGGGTCGCGGTGGCGGCCACGTCGGAGCCGGCGCCCTGCTCGGTCATGAACATCGCGCCCTGGTACAGCGTGTCGAAGTCCTGCGTCGTCAACTGCTCGATGTAGCGCGCCACCAGCGCGTCGTCCCCGAACTTGCGCAGCGTGCGCGTCAGCGAGTCGGTCATCGACAACGGGCAGCACAGTCCGAATTCGGCTTGCACCAGCAGATAGGTCAGCGCGTACTTGGCGATGGCCGGCAGCGGTGCGTTCCAGCCGAGCACGCCGCCGCGGTGCGACATCGCCGCCAGTCCGTACTGGCTGAACGCGACCTTCTCGAGCTCGACGTAGGCCGGATGCTTGATGACGCGCTGCTGGTCGATGCCCTGGCGATTGCGGTGCTCGAGCACCGGCGGGTGCTTGTCGGCGGTGTGGGCCAGCGTATCGAGTTCGCCGCCGGCCTGCGCGCCGAGCCGTTCCAGGTGCGGCGCCAGATGGGCCAGCAGGCCGGCCGGCAGGTAGACGGCCAGCAGCCGGGCCAGCTCCGGGTCGCTGGTGTACAGGTTGACGCCGTGCTGGTCGGGTACCGGATGTTCGTTAGCGGCCGTTGCCATGATGTCCCTCCGTCGGTGGATCGCGATTCGGGTGTGCGCTGATCGATCCGCCCGGAAAATGCCGGGAATCGGAAGCCGCGGGATCGGTCGACGCGCTGTCGAGGCGGGCCGATGCCCCCTCGAGGTGGATCAGCGCCCTGTCGAGGCGAGAGCATCGGCAAAAACCCGCTCGCCGTCCAATTCGGATTTCGGCTCGGTCGATAGGGCAGGCATATGGCGCGTGGGCGGGCCCCCGTGTATCGCTCGGCGTCGTCGCGCCTATGCGCCAGTCGGGTGCGGCGCGGTGCCGTGCGGGCGCCCCGGGCCGCTCGACAGGATCGCCAGCGCGCCCAGCAGCGCGCCGCCCGCGACGTCGATCAGCAGATGCTGGCGCGTGGCCATCGTCGAATAGACGATCGCGACCGCCCAGACCGCGTTGACGGCCTGCGGCCACCACGGCGTGCCGATCCGGCGCAGCTCGATCGCGATCCACGCCGCGGTGAACACCGCGAAGGCCACGTGCATCGACGGCAGCGCGTTGCCCGAGACGTCGGCGGTTTTCAGGAAGGCCAGCTTCGGATAGCGGTGCCAGTCGATCGGCAGATCGGGGACCGCGGTCGGATATAGCCAGAAGATCGCCAGGCCGATCATCGACATGCTCATCGCGCTGAACCAGTAGCGGCGCAGCACGCGCATGTCGCGCGCCAGCGCGGGCGCGCACGGGATGTAGGCCCATAGCGATGCGTACACGTACAGAGCCGGTTCGCTGATCGGGATCAGGTAGTCCCAGCGCGTCACCGGCACGATCGCCGGCGGATTGTCCGGCGTGCGCATCACCGCGAAGTACGCCCACAGGAACAGCGCGGTGCCGGCGATCACCGAAGTGCTCTTGATCGGCATGCGCGTGCACACCCGGCGTTTGATCGCGGCCGGCCACGCGTCGCGGGAATCCGCCGGCGCGCCGTTGGCTGTCACGGTGGTCTGCATGGTCCGGATGGGAGGGGCGGTGCCTGACTGTAGCAGGCTTGCCGACCATGCGGCGGGCCGGGGCGGCTGGTCCGGTTGCCCGCGGAGCGCGTCGTCGTGCGTCGTCGACAGCTGCCCGTCGATCAGGCGCTGATCGAGCGCGCCGATCGAGCGCGCCGGTCAAGCGCCGATCAGGGCGGCCAGCACGGCTGTCGCCAACGCGGTTCCCGCCAGCATGGGCAGCGCGCGGGGGCGGTAGGTCAGGGCCAAGCCGACCGCCATGGCCGCGAAGGTGGCGATGCCGAGGCAGGCAGCGATCGCGATCGACGTGTTCCATCGCACCAGGCAGACGGCCAGCGCGGCGGCCAGCAGCAGCCAGCCGGCAGCGCGCCAGCCCAGTGCGGCGCGACGGCCGACCTCGCGCCCCAGGACCTGGAGCTGATGCCGGGGCATGGCGAGGCTCAATGCGCAGAACGCGGCGAAGCCGAGGGCCGAAGCGGTCCAGATCGTCATGTCGGTCGGACCTGTGCGGCGCCACGGGGCGCGGTGCGGGCAAGCGGCTGCGAAGGACGCAGCAGCCGCCACGCGATGAATCCGTGCACGGCGCCGAGCGCCAGCATCGCCAGGTCGAAGCCGGCGATCGCCCATTGGCCCCGCATCAACGTCACGGATAGTCCGGCCCCTCCGGTAGCGACGTTCAGCAGCGGCAGCGTCGCGAACAGCACGGCGGCCAAGCCGAGCTGCTCGATCCAGGCCGAGCGGTGCGCGCGCAGCCCGGCGTGCACGAGGCTGGCCAGCCATGCGGCAAAGAACACGTGGATCTCCCAATCGCTGCGGTCGGCCAGCTCGGCGGGTAGCAGCCGGTTGCTCCAGAAATACGCGGCGACCGCCAGCGACAGGCCGGCGATGCCGGCGACGTTCAGCACCTCGACGAGACGGTGTCCGCGCGGCGTGCGGCCGAGCTTGCGGCGTTCGGGAAGCCGCTTGACGACCCACAGCACCATGCCGGTGCCGACCATCAGCGTGCCCGCGACGCCCGACAGGAACAGCAGCCAGCGCACGGCCGGGCCGGCGAAGCGGCCGAGATGGGCGGCGCTCGTGACGTTGTAGATGGCAGTGGAAACCGATGGAGTCGGTGCGTCGGAGCCCGGCCGCGGTTGGCCGCTGCCGGCATCGAAGACCAGGCGCTGGGGGGCGCCGCGCTGGACGAGGCTGTTGCCTTCGTCGCTGCGCAGCTCGATGCTGGCCCGGGCGGTATTCGGTTGCTGCACGACGATCGTACCGACCCGAGTCCCGTCCCATTGCGCCTGTGCCGCGGCGATCATCGGACCGATCGGTGCCATCGGCGCGATCCGCGCTTTTTCGTTGTCGTTGTCGTTGCCGGTACGGCGCCCACCTCGTTCGCCCGCCTCTCCGGCGGGCCGGGCCGTCGCTTGCGGCGACCCGGCCGGCGCGGCGTTGGCCGTGCCGCGCCGTTCGGCCAGGTAGCGCTGCGTATCGCCCTGGTAGACGCTGTCGACGCCCCACGGCATCAGCATCAACATCAGCAGCAGCAGGCCGCTGAACGTGATGACGATGTGGAACGGCAGCGCGAGGACGGCCAGCGCGTTGTGCGCATCCAGCCATGAGCGCTGTCCCTTTCGCGGGCGGAACGTGAAGAAGTCGGTGAAGATCTTCTTATGCGTGATGACGCCGCTGATGATGGCGACGAGCATCGCCATCGTCGCGATCCCAACGATCCAGCGACCCCAGATCCTCGGCATGCCGTGCAGCTCGAAGTGGAAGCGGTACAGGAAGCTGCCGCCGCGCGTGGCCCGCGTTTCGATCGGATCGCCGGTCGCCGCGTCCAGGTCGGCTCGCTTGGTGCCCGCGCGTCCCGCCGGTGCGTCGGCTGGTCGCCAACTGGCGCCGACGAAGGTCTGGCGCGGACCGGGCAGCGACAGCGTCCAGTTCGAGGCGTCTGGCGCCAGCCGCTGCATGCCGTCGATCGCGCGCTGCGGGGTGTCGGGCATGGGCACCGATCGATGCGATTCGGGCTTCATCCATGCGTTGACTTCGTCGACGAAGTAGCTGAGCGTGCCGGTGAAGAACACGGCGTAGAGCAGCCAGCCGAGCAGCAGGCTGCTCCAGGTGTGCAGCCAGGACATGGACTGGCGCACGCCCTCGGGTTTGCCGTCCGGTCTCATGCAAGCCCTCCGCGAGACCAGACCGCCCATGCGGCGAGGGGCGCCGCGGGCAGCACGATGCCCAGCCAGGCGCGCCATGCCGTGGCGCAGCCGAAGGCCCATAGTACGGCCACCGCATGGACGACGAAGCTGAGCATGGTCGCGGCCAGTACCGCGTCGGCCCGGGCCATGTCGGCTTGCGCGAGCATCAGGCCGAGTCCGGCGGCCGTCGCGGCGGCCAGCGCATAGCCGCCGCCCACCGCGGCCAGCGCGCGCGAGGCGACGGCCCAGCGGTAGCGGGACGGCGGCACGGTGACCTTGGCCGTGCGCCCGCCGGTGGCGCGGCCGGCGGCTTGGGGAGGCGATGTCGGATTCATTCGTTCTCCTGTCTCGAAGGTGGGGCGATGCTATGCGTCGATTCGCTTAGAACGTGATCTGCGCGGTCAGCACCACGCGTCGGCCCGGACCGTAGATCAGCGTGCCGGTCGGCGGCGCGGTGCTGCCGACATAAGTGGTGCGGTCCATCACGTTGGCCACATTCAGGTTCACGTTCAGGTCATTGCCGTTGACCCGGTACCGCCAGAACAGCCCCAGGTCGAGGACGCCGTAGCCGGCGATCCAGTCGGCGCCGCTGGCCGTGTAGGTCGTGTGCATCCTGCTCTGCGCGCGCAGGCCGACGCCCAGCGACAGCGATCCCCACGGCGAGCCCTGCACCAGCGAGACGCGATTCCACAGTGACAGGCCGTGCCTGGGGATCGATGCGAACGATCGCCCGCGCTGGAACGTGTCCTGGGTCTCGACGATCTCGGTGTCCAGATAGGTATAGGCGAGCGACGCCTGCCAGCCGCGCAGGATCTCGCCCGACAGCGTCACTTCGACACCCTGCGAGCGCTGCAGGCCGTCGAGCGTGTACGCGCAGTAGAACGGGTCGGCCGGGTCGGTCACCGTGCTGTCGCAGGTGGTCGCGTTCTCGGCCCGCGCGATGTTCTTCTTGTCGATGCGGAACAGCGCCAGAGTGAACAGGCCCGCACCGTCGTTCAGATCCTGCTTGTAGCCGATCTCGTACTGCACACCCTGTTCGGGCTTGAGCAGCGCATTGCCCGATGCGTCGCGCCGCGTCAGCGACGGCTGCGGCGCGAACGACTGCCCATAGCTGGCGTATAGCGTCGCGTGCGGCGTGATGTCGTGCATCGCCGCCACGCGCGGTGTCCAGCGCTGGGTCTTGAATGGCGTGTCGTCGGCGCGCACGCCGGTGTTCCAGTTGTAACTGCCGCGCGCCAGGTTGTCGTACTGCGACCAGCCGGCTCCGATCATCAATCGCGTGCGGCCATCGGGCAGATGGATCAGGTCCTGCAGGTAGAAGTTGGTATCGCGGCGCTCGGCCCACGGCACCATGAATGCCGATTGCGACATCACGACGTCGCGCCACGGCCAGACGCCGTTGTCCAGCGTGTCGATGTCGAGCGGTAGCGCGCCATAGCGTCCGGGTCGCACGACGGCGCCAGTCCGCGGGTTGACGTAGCCGCCCGTATCGAACTCGCCGCTGACGGTGGGCCGGCTCATGCTGCGCGTGCGGCTGATGCCGTAGCCGATGCCGGCGAGCCAGTCGTGGCGCAGGCCTCCGGTGCGCAGCTTGCCCGATACGTCGACGCCTCCGGACAGGCTTTCCCATTGCGACGGCGGCGAGAAGCTTACCGAGCGGGGGATGCGGCCGTCGATCGGATCCGGCGGCGTGCCGCCGCCGCCCGAGCCCGAGGGGCGCGTCACCTGGTACCACTGCTCGGAGCGCTGCCAGCTCAGGTTCGCGGCGATCTTCAGATCGTCCGCGGGTCGCCACAGCGCGTTCCACAGCAGCGTATCGGCTTCGCGGCGCGCGCGATCGTTCAGGTGACCGAGAAACGACTGGTCGCGCGGGATCGGATAGTACTCGCCGTTGACCGTCTTCTTGTTGTTCTCCTTTTCGGGGACGGCGCGCACGTCGGTGCGTTCATAAGTGAGCGTGCTGTCGAAGCGCGGCGACGGATTCCAGCGCAACGCGGCGAGGAAGCTGTTGGGCTTGGACCAGACGTGCGCCTGGTCGTCCTCGTAGCGCGACAGGCTGCCCACCAGCCGGTATTGCACCGTCTTGTCCGCATTGAGCGGTCCGGTCAGGTCGGCCATCGTCGCGATGCTGCCTTCGCTGTCGGTGCGCGCGCGCAGCACGTAGCGCGCGTCGGCGCGAGGGCGTTTGTAGTTGTAGTTGAAGACGCCGCCGGGCTGCGCGGCCCCGTAGTACAGCGAGGCGGGCCCGCGCAGCAACTCGACCGATTCCAGGCTGTCCGTGCCGCGCATGCCGGCGCCGCCGCCGTAGATGCGGTTGCCGTTGATCAGCATCTGGCCGTCGTTGCCGCTGGCGTTGCTGAACCCGCGCACGCTCAGGTAGCGGTCCATGCCGATGCCGATGTCCGATTGGCCGTTGTTGGCCGTCACGCCGGTGAAGCGTTCGATCGTGTCGTAGATGTTCTGATCGCCGCGCTCGACGATCAGCGTCTCGCTGGCCTGGAAGACGCTGAAAGGCGTCATGCGGGGCGGCAGGTCGATCTTGGTCGCCACGCTGCTGAGCCGGTCGGCGACATAAGGCGATGCCGGTTCGCGCGAGGCGGATACCGTGATCGCCGGCAGTGTCTGCGACGTCCCCGCGGAAGCGGGCGGTGCGGAGGCGGCGGGTGCCGCCGCTGCCTGGCGAACGCTGAGCGCGCCGCTGGCGGTCGTCATCAGTTCGAGGCCGGTGCCGCGCAACGCTTGGCGGATGGCATCGGTCGCGCGCATCGTGCCCTCGACCGGCGATGCGCGCTTGCCTTCGAGCAGCACCGGCTCGGCGACGAGGCTGCGGCCGGATTGACGGGCGATGCGCCGCAGCGCGTCGCCCAGGTCTCCCGCCGGAATCGTGTAGTGCTGGACGTCGTCGGCCGCCTCGGAGGGCGTGGACGGGGATTGCGCGTTCACGGGTGACGCGAAGGACAGGACGGCCAGGGCGGCAAGCGCCAGCGCCGTGGGGCGGCAAGACAACGACATCGACGGAAATCTCTCCAGGGCAGGCCGCATCGCGCGGCAATGCCAGGAAGACGCACGACGCGGGCAAAACCCCTCATCGCGCGGGAAAGATGTCCGGTCATCGGGCGTCGATCCACGTGATCCATCCGCTGAAGCGCCTCACGGCGATCGGCAGCGCATCGGCCAACATGCGCAACGCCCGCTGAGGTTCGTCGAGCGGGAACACGCCGAATACCCGCAGGGCCGCCGCCTGGGTGCTGATCCGTATCAGTCCGTGCTGATAGGGCCGCAGCGCCGCCACGACCTCGCCGAGCGGCGCATCGCGGACGTCGAGCACGCCATCGGTCCAGGCCGCCTGCGCGTCGCTGCTGGTGCCGATCTCGATATGGGCGTCGCCGTGCCGCCATGCGAGCGACTGCCCGACGGCCAGCGCATGCGGCATCCCGGACGGATCGAACCACCGCGCATGGCCGGTGAGCAGGGCGATCGACGTGTCCGACTCGCCCCGCCTGGCCAGGATCCGTGCCGGCGCATCGCCGGATGCCTGCAAACGTGCCGGACCCGACCGCAACACGAACGGTTGGGGCCGGGCGTCGACCTCGATCATGCATTGGCCGCCGAGCAGCGTCAGTTCGCGTGCGCTGGCGCTTATCCGGTAATTGGCGCCCGATCGCGCATCGAGCGTCAGCACCGAGCCATCGGCGAGGGCGATCCGCCGGCGCTCGGCGGTGCGCGTATGCCAGTCCGCCAGCAGCGAGCGCGGCGGCAGTTGCTCGTTGAGCACGATCCCGCCGCTGCCGAGGACCAGCATCGCCAGGCCGCCCTGCAACGCGCGGCGCCGGGCCCGCGACGGCGATGTCTTGCGCTCCGTCAGCACCTGATAGCTGGCTTGGCGGATGCCTTCGTGGCGTGCATCGATGTCGCGGATCCGCGCCACCGGCGCGGCCGCGTCGCCGACCTGGCAATGCAGGCCTGCCCGCCGGACATCGCGTTCCACCGTCGCGAGGGACACGCCCATGTGCGCGGCGATCGCGGTGTGCGCCATGCCTTCGAGCCGATTGAGCAGGAATGCTTGCCGACAGCGCAGCGGCAGGCCGTCCAGCATCCGGTCGATGCTCTCGATCGCCTCGCGCAGCAGCGCTTCGTCCTCGGCCGACGGCGCCACGGCGAGGGGTTGCCGGGCCAGCACGTCGAGCCAGCTCGCTTCGAGCGCCCGCCGCCGCCAGAAGCTGGACAGCAGGCGCCGTGCCAACGTCGCCAGATAGGCTTTCGGTTCGTCGATCGTCCGGGCGTCGCTGAACGTCAGCACGCGAACGAAGGTGTCCTGCGACAGATCCGCGGCATCGTCGACGCTGCCGAGCCTCCGGCGCAGCCAGTCCTGCAGCCATTCTCGATGTTCGGCGTACAGGGTGTGGACGGCTTGCTCGTTGGTGATCGGATCGGCGGCACCCATGGTTGCGGCGCGTTATTGTTTAATGCAAATGATTCCGATTCTACATCATCGATCTTTGAGCAAGCCCTCGCGCATCGTCGAACCTTTCCAGGACCTGTCGGTCTTGCCGACGCGGCACGGCGCACAATGCGCAGATCCGCGCACCGACCCGAACGACGAGGAGACCCCGTGCCCGAACTGCTGTCCGCCGAACTGATCGCCCTGCGTGAGCGCACCGCCGCACTGGCCCGCGGCCCGCTGGCCGCGCTGCGCGACGACGCGTCGCTGACCGACGCCGAGCGGGGCGCCCGCGTGCGCGCCGCCAGCAAGGAAGCCGGCCTGTACGGACTGACGCAGCGCGACGACACGCCGGCATTGGCGCTGCTGGTGGCGCGCGAGACGCTGGCGATCCACGGCGTCTCGATGCTGCGGGGCCTGTTCGGCGCCGGCGGCGGCGTGCTGGCGGCGGTTGGCGAGCCGCTGCGCTCGACGCACCTGCTGCCGATGCTGGCGGGCGACAAGGTCGCCGGTTTCGCGATCACCGAGCCTCGCGACACGCCCCTGCCTACCCATGCGACCGTCGACGGCGATGATCTCGTGGTCACGGGCCGCAAGTCCTACGTCACCGGCGGCGCCGATGCGGATTTCCTGACCGCGCTGGTCGACGTCGACGGGCTGGGCCCCTCGATGGTCGTCATCGATACCGATCGGCCGGGCGTGCGCGTGACGCGCCGGTTTTCGTCGCTCGACGGCAGCCACCATGCGGCGTTCGCGTTCGAGCAGGTGCGCGTGCCGCGCGCCCACGTGATCGGCGCCCCGGGCGACGGGCGCTCGCGGGCGTTGGACAAGATCAGCGCGGTACGCCGGGCCGTGGCGGCCGACTGCGTGGGAACGATGGCCTGGCTGCTGGATGTGGTCGCGGGCGAGCTTCAGCGCGAGCGCAAGGGCGGCGCCAAGGGGGCGCAGGATCGCATCCGGCTGCGGTACGGCGAACTGCGCGCGGCCGCGTATGCGGCCCGCTCGATGCTGTACCGGACGGCGAGGCTGGCCGATGCCGGCGAGAACGTCGTCAACGAGACGATCGCGTCCAAGGTGTTCGCCAGCGAACTGGCGAACCGCATCGCCGACGAGTCGGTGCAATTGATCGGCGGCGAGGCACTGGTCGTCGGGCACCCGGTGGAGCGGGCGCTGCGACGCGTGCGGGCTTATCGGCTGGCCGAAGGCGACAGCGACACGCTGTACGTGAACCTGTCGCGCGGGTTTCTCGACTACGGGCTCGGTCGGATCTGAAGGCTCGGCCGGATCCGACGACGCCGCCTTGGCGTCGACAGATCCTAGTTCGCCTGGCGCGTCGGGATCTTGTTGAACGGGATCCCGCGGTCGGCGCGCATGTCGGCCGGCAGGCCCAGCACGCGTTCGGCAATGATGTTGCGCAGGATCTCGTCGGTTCCTCCTTCGATCCGCGTCGCGGGCGAGCGCAGCAGCATCGCCTGGAAGCGGCCGGACGCCTCGACGCGGGCCGGATCCATCGCGATGCCGGCCTGGCCCTGCAGGTCGAGCGCGAACGTCGCGATCTCCTGCAGCGTCTGGCCGGCCACCAGCTTGCCGATCGAGTTCTCCGGGCCGGGCGTCTGACCCTTGGACAGCGCCGAGATGCTGCGGTACGCGGTGTAGCGCAGACCGCTGGTGCGCACGGCCCAGGTCGCCAGCCGGGAGCGCACGGCCGGATCGTCGACCGCCAGGCCGCCGCCGGTGTCGAACGTGCAGCACAGGTCGAACAGCTCCGGAAAGCCGGTCGGCATCCCGGCGCCGATCGACAGCCGCTCGTTCATCAGCGTGGTCAGCGACACGCGCCAGCCGCTGCCGACAGCACCGAGCCGCTGGTCGTCGGGCACGCGCAGGTCGGTGAAGAACACCTCATTGAAGCCGGACTGTCCGTTGACCTGCTTGATCGGCCGCACTTCGATGCCCGGGCTCTTCATGTCGATGAAGAACATCGTCAGGCCGTCGTGCTTGGCGACCTCGGGATCGGTCCGCGTCAGCAGGATCCCGTAGTCGGAATAATGCGCGCCGCTGGTCCAGATCTTCTGCCCGTTGATGACCCAGTGATCGCCGTCGCGCTCGGCGCGGGTGCGCAGGCCGGCCAGATCGGAGCCGGCGACCGGTTCGGAGAACAACTGGCACCAGACGTGCTCGCCCGACGCCAGCGGCGGCAGGTACGCCAGTTTGTGCGGCTCGGCCGCGTGCGCCATCATCGTCGGGCCGCACATGCCCTGGCCGATCAGGAACGGCGACGACAGCTTGCCGTAGACGCCTTCCTCCTGCTGCCAGATCACGCGTTCGATCGGCGAGGCGCCGCGTCCGCCGTATTCGCGCGGCCAGTGCAGGCAGGCCCAGCCGCCTTCGTACTTGCGTTTTTGCCAGGCCTTGCCGGCGGCGAGCACGTCGCGGCTGCGCAGCGCCGGCTGGCCGAAGCCCGCGGCTTCGAGCTCGTCATGCAGCTCGCGCGGGGCGTTCGCCTGGATCCATTCGCGCGCTTGCGCGCGGAATGCGGCTTCTTCGGGGGTGTCGTCGAAATTCATGGTTTCGTGATCGCTTTTGTGATCGCTAAGGGGCGGGCCATGCGGCACGCCGGGTCATTCATTGCCGCCCGGGCGCCCGGGCGATTGGATCGCCGGATCGCCGGGGCACGGGGCACGGGGCACGGGGGCGCTTGCAGGGCGTGGATCGACGGAAACTAAGCCGCCTGCCGGGCCGTGTCGCGCTGCGCGCGCATCCGCTCGATCAGCCGGTCCTCCCAGACCGACTGCGCGCCCAGCGTCAACGCGAGCAGGTTCGAGCGCCGGTAGTACAGATGGCAGTCGAACTCCCACGTGAAGCCCATGCCGCCGTGGACCTGGATGTTGTTGCGCGCGCAGTGCTGGTAGGCCTGCGTCGCGCTGACGCGGGCCGTGGCCGCCGCGACCGGCAACTCGGCTGCATCGGTCGATAGCGCCCAAGCACCGTAGTACGCGTTCGATCGGGCCAGCGTCGCCGACACGTACATGTCGGCCAGCATGTGCTTGATCGCCTGCAGCGTGCCGATCGGCCGGCCGAACGCGAAGCGTTCCATCGCGTAGTCGCGACCCATCTCGAGCGCCCGGTCGGCACCGCCGATCTGCTCGAACGCGATGAGCACCGCCGCGCGGTCGAACACCGCGTCGAGGATCCGCGCGCCGTCGCCGGCAGCACCCAGCAGCTCGGCCGGCGCGCCGTCGAACGCCAGGTCCGCGTGGCTGCGCGTCGGGTCGATGGTGGTGATCGGCGTGCGGGTCACGCCCGCCGCGTTCAGGTCGACGACGAACAGCGCGAAATCCCGCGCGCCGGGGTCACCCGCGGCGTCGATCCGCGCGCTGACGATCGCGAAATCGGCGACGTCGCCGTCGGCGACGGCCAGCTTGCGGCCGGTCAATCGATAAGCGCCGCCATCGGCGCGCGCCCGTGTCTCGACCGGTTGACGATCCGGCCGGCCCGTGTGCTCGACCCAGGCGAGCGTGCCGATGGTCTCGCCACTGGCCAGGCCCGGCAGCAGGCGCTGCTTCTGGGCTTCGCTGCCTGCCTGAAGCAGGCTCTCGGCGGCCAGCGCGATCGACGACGTGTAGGGAACCGGCGCGACCGCGCGGCCGAGTTCTTCGGCGATCACGCAGGCTTCGAGGTAGCCGGCGCCCAGTCCGCCATAGGCTTCGGGAATCGACGCGCCGAGGAAACCCATTTCACCGAGCCCGCGCCACAGCGCCCGGTCGGTCGCCTCGGGGCCGTCGAGGATCTTGCGGACGGCGTCGCGATCGCAGCGGTCGGCCAGATAGCGCCGGGCCTGATCCTTCAGTTGCTTTTGTTCGAGCGAGAAATCGAAATCCATCTTTCGTCCTGTCGGCCCGCGCGCGCGGCATCGCCTCCGGCAAGGGCCGGGGCGTTATGCGGGCGAGAACCGGGTTATCTCCGTCAATGAGGATCGTGCCGGCGCGGCACGATCGAAATCCCGATCATGCACGAATGCGCGATCGCGATCCCCAGATCATGGACCGTAGCGCGGCGCGGATCAATGCGTCCGCGTAATGGACCAGGGGGCCAGGGGACCTGGCGGGCGGGACCCTAGTGTCGTGTTCCAGAAGTTCGCTGAACAAATCCGCCGAGAATCAGCGCCATGCCGCGTTGCAAATCCTCGCGATACCTCGGTATCGCTGCGGTTTGCGCCTTGCCTGGC
>JAKPAM010000059.1 GCA_029779435.1 Pseudomonadota bacterium
ATCTCCCCGGCTATCGGACGAAGTTACCGCCCGCCTGTATCCGCCAGGCATTCAACCGTGCCCGCCGGTTCTTCGCCTTCGCCCGTGAGCGGCTCGGACGGCTCGACGTTTCCCGTATCGATCAGGCATTGGTCGATGCCTATGCCCGTCATCTTCGTGACGATCCTGCCCGGCGACCCGTCATCGTCGGCCACCTCCTCGAAGTGGTATCCGATCTCTATTACTATCGTGCCCACCTCACTGGCGGAGGCCTTGCATTCGAGCCCTGGGCCGGACAGGCCCCGGCACGCGTCGCGGGCTACCGGCATGTCAGGGAGAACCGCACGCCGCGGTTCCCCGAAGAGGTCATCGCCGCGCTGCTCGCCTGGTCGTTGCGCTACGTCACCGTCTTCGCTGACGATATTCTCGCAGCCCGCCGCGAGCTTGATCGGCTCGAAGCGCGCCGGGACCGCCTTGTCACCGCCGACGCCGGCCTCTCGGACGCTGATCGCCGGCAACGTCGCCGCACCCGCCTGAAGGCCTATTTCGATCACCGGCGCCGCGAGGGGCGCGGCGCACCGATCTGGGGCACCGCTCATAACGGCAAGCTGCGCGTCGATCCGGGCACCGGCACCGTGACCCCACCGATCAACGCCCATCTCCTGCATCTCCATGCCGGGATCGACGCGCAGGCCGAGCCCGGAGCGCATCTCATGCTGACCGGCGGCGAAGCGAGGTTGATCGATGCAGTAGCGGCCGAGCTGGGGGTGGAGGTCGGCGGCATGGACACGCCGATCTCGATCGATCCCGATAGCGGTCGGCCATGGCGCGAGCGCTTCGACGCGAAGACTCTCGCACACGAGGAACGGATGCTCCAGGCCGCCGCCTATATCGTGTGCGCCTATCTGACCGGTATGCGCGACTGCGAGGTGCAGGCGATGCGGCGCGGATGTCTCTCGATCGAGCGCAGCGAGGACGGCCTGATCGAACGGCATCGCATCCGATCGACCATCTACAAGCGCCGCGCCGCCGCGGGCGAGGCGGCGAGCTGGGTGACGATCGAACCGGTCGCAGACGCGATCGCGGTGCTCGAACGTCTGTCGGCAGGACCGGCGCGCGCCAGCGGCAGCGATACGCTGTGGCCGGTGCTTCGTCCCCGCGCTGTCAGCAAGACGCATCTGTCGAGTGAGGTGGTGCGCCAGCTCAACGCCTTCCGTGACTATCTGAACGTGACCTTCGGCAGTCCCGATGTGCCTGTCATCCCGCCCGGACCCGATGGCAAGCCCTGGCGCATCACGACGCGGCAGTTCCGGCGCACCATCGCGTGGCACATCGCCAACCGACCGTTCGGCACCATTGCCGGCATGATCCAGTACAAGCACGCCTCGGTCGCCGCGTTCGAAGGCTATGCTGGGACCAGCGCATCGGGGTTTCGCGCCGAGGTGGAGGCGCAGCGCCGGCTCGGTCAGATTGACGATCTGCTGGACTATTTCGACCGGCGTCAGGGCGGCGCATCGCTCGGTGGACCGGCGGGACCGCGCATCGCGCGGACGCTCGACGATGCCGCCGTCAGACAAGGGCCTTTGCCCGCCATGATCGCCGATCGCGCCCGCCTGCGCGTCATGCTCGCCAGCGTCGCGCGCACCTTCCATGTCGGCCCGCTCGCGGATTGCTTCTTCGATCCCGCGACTGCGCTCTGCCTCAAGCGCGTGACGACCCCCGATCCGGCACAGCCGCTCACTGCCCTGTGCGAGCCGACCCGCTGTCCCAACGCCTGCATCACCGCCCGCCACAGGCCGGCCTGGGAACGCGCGGCGGCCGATGCCAGGGCGCACTTACGCGAACGGCGCATCTCCGATCTCCAGCGTCAGGCTCTCCAGCGCGAGCTGGATCGCCTGAGCGTGGTGATTGCCGGGATCGACCCTCCCGCGCCGTAGACCACCCCGGCTGTTGGCGGAGTCCTGCGCCGGTCGGCGCGCCCGCGCAACGGCTTCGCCGTCCTTCGCTTCGCTGCGGCCCTGACGGGTGCGCGAGCCCCCCTGTGCCCGGCGCGAACGGGCCTCCGCCGCCGGGGATGGTCCCCGGCGCGAGAACGGAGAACAGATCATGTCAGCCTCACAACGCTCAGACGTCTATGCTCGCGTCACGCAAGCGATCGTCGACGCCATCGAAGCCGGCACCGGCACCTGGCGCATGCCATGGCATCATTCCGGCGCCGACGTCACCCGCCCGACCACCGTCGCCAGCGGCAAGCCCTATCGCGGCATAAATACGGTCTCGCTCTGGGCGGCCGCCTATGGCAGCGGCTATGCGAGCGGGGTCTGGGGCACCTATCGCCAGTGGCAGGCGCTCGGCGCGCAGGTCCGCAAGGG
>JAKPAM010000074.1 GCA_029779435.1 Pseudomonadota bacterium
CTGCGGTGCGAGCGCGACGCCGATGCTCGCCGACAGGAAGTGCGGGCGGCCGTTGAGGATGAACGGCTTTTCGATGCTCTCCAGGATCCGGCGCGCGGTGGCTTCGACGAGGTCCCGGTCGACGACATCGTTCAGCAGCAGGATGAACTCGTCCCCACCGATCCGTCCGGCGACGTCGTTCGGGCCGATCGCGTCGCGGAACCGCCGGGCGACCTCGATCAATACCTGGTCGCCGACCGAGTGGCCGAGCGTATCGTTGATGATCTTGTAACGGTCCAGGTCGACGTACAACAGCGCCAGAGGTCGTTCGGCGTTCAGCCGCTCGCCCAACTGATGCGTCAGGAACATCCGGTTCGGCAGGCCGGTCAGCGCATCGTGCAGCGACGCATGCGTCAGGCGCTGTTCCGCGGCGTGCCGCTGCAGGTACAGCGACAGCGTGTTGGACAGGCTTTCCGCGACGGTGGCCAGGAAGCGTTCATCGCGGTGGCTGAGCGGGCTGAAGAACATCAGCATGCCCATGACGACGCCGCCTTCGTCGCGGATCGGTGCGAGGAACATCGCCCGTGCGCCGATCTGCCGCGTCTGGTAGCGCTCGGCGATCGCCGGGTGCTGATCCAGGTCGGCCAGCCACAGCGATCGGCCCGATTCCCAGACCTGCGCTTCGGCGCTGTCGGGCAGCATCTGCATCTGCGCGGGCAGCGCGTCGAGCATCCGGGTCAGCGCCGGATAACCCCAGTGCCGCTGCGCCGAAATCGTGTTGCCACTGCGCGTCAGGTACACGCCGCCACCCGACCAGCCCATCGTGCCGCAGACCGTCACCAGCAGAGCGTCGATCACGCGTTCGGGCGTGTCCTGCTCGCGCATGATCTCGGCGACGTCGCTTTCCAGTTCCAGCAGCGTGCGTTGATGCTTCTCGTGCGTGATGTTGCGGCCGATGCCGCGATACCCGACGAACTCGCCGCCCGCGGCGAACAGCGGCCTGCCGCTGACCGCGATGTAGAACGCATGGCCTTCCGGGTCCAGCATGCAGAACTCGAAGTCCTCGAACGGCTTGCGGCTGTCCAGGGTGCGCCGGTGGGCTTCCCAGTCGACTTTCATCAGGTCGGCCGCGCCGTCCCAGCGGCATCTGCCGATCGATGATCGCGACCAGGTGCCGAGCACCGCGTCGACGCTGTCCGAGATGTACGAGATCCGATGCTGCGTATCGGTTTCCCAGATCCAATCCGAGCTCATGTTGGTCAGCTCGCGGAACTTCGCCTCGCTGGCCGCCAACTGCTGCTGCATGTCGCGGATGCTGCTGATGTCCTGGACGATGCCGGCCAGCCGGGTCACCCGGCCGTCGGCATCGCGCTCGGCGCGCGCGATGCTGCGCACCCAGATCGTTTCGACGCCCTTGCGCACGTAGCGGTACTCGACCCGCACCTCGCCGCCGGCCGTCGCGGCCCGGCGATGCACGTCGCGCCAGCGCGCCTGATCGTCCGGGTGCACGCAGATCAGGAATCCCTGCATCGACGGTGCTCCCTGCGTCGGGCTGATGCCGAACACGCGGAACGCGCCGCTCGACCACTCGAATCGCTGGGTCCTCAGATCGTGTTCCCACATGCCGAGCGCACCGAGCTTCTGCGCCGCGCGAAACTGCTGCTCCCGGTGTCGCTGCGTGGTTCGGAAGCGGGCGATCTGCTCGCGCGCGGCACGCAGTTCGCCGCTGCCGCGCCGAGCCCGCCAGGCCTGCCAGCCGATGCCGGCCGCCAGGACCGCGACCAGTCCGACCCAGACGCCGGCGGCCGGTGCCGCGCGCCACAGCACGAGCGCCGTGGCGGCGATCGCCACCGGAGGGCCGAACGTCGCGGCCTGCTCGATCGGACGGAGGGCGGCCGGTCGACCCGAAGAACGCCGGGCCGGGATCGTGGCCGCGGAGGAGGGAAGCAATGGGGCGGACGAGGGGCGGCGGCCGCCGCGAACGGGCGCGTCGGCATCGGTGCCCGCCAGGGCGTCCGACAGCTCGGAGTCCGGTCCGGTCTCGTGCAGGACGGACGAAACCGCGGGTCGTGCCGAGGCCGCGTCCAATGGACGGGCGTCAACGCGATCGGTCGTTGCTGCGGTGTCGGCCAAGAATGGATCCTGCTTCAAAAGTCCGTAAACTCCGGGAACCGGTCGACGACCATCATTCCACGCCAGCGGCCGGCCGCCGCCCGGTGCATCGCCTCCATCAGATAACCGGCCATAACTGCCGCATGACCGTCACGCTTCCTGTTGCATCCGACCCAGTGCCGTCTGCTTCGCCCCGGCCTTCGGCCTGGATCGAACGCTGGCTCGCCACGATACAGGCCGGCGCGCGCGTCCTGGATTTCGCGGCAGGAGGGGGGCGCCATGCCGCGTCGTACCGGCGCCTGGGCTTCGAAGCATGGGTGGCCGACATCGACGAGGACGCGATCGGCCGATGGCGGCAAGCCGAAGCACTGCCCCCCGGGCGGGCGATCGTCGCCGACCTCGAGGCCGGGGGCTGGCCGCTGCCACGCGGTACGTTCGATGCGGTCGTCGTCACCCGGTACCTGTACCGGCCGCGCTTCGCGCTGCTCGCCGACCTGCTGGCTCCCGGGGGAGTGCTGGTCTACGAAACGTTCGCGCGGGGGCAGGAACGCTACGGACGGCCGGCCCGGCCGGCGTTTCTGCTCGAACCCGGCGAACTGTTCTCGCGTTGCCGGACGGCCGGCCTGGCGGTCGTCGCGTACGAGGACGGCGTCATCGGCGGTGGCGATGGCGGTCCGCCGCCGGCCCGTGTCCAGCGCGTGTGCGCGGTGCGGCCTCCTTTCGATGCGGCCCGCTTCGAGCTTGACGCGCCGCTCGGCTAAAATGACCGGTTTCATTGCGCGATGGCACGAACATGATCAAAGGCAGCATGGTGGCGATCGTCACGCCGATGCACGACGACGGCAGCCTCGACCTCGACAGTTACCGCAAACTGATCGATTGGCAGATCGACGAGGGGACGGCGGCGATCGTCGCCGTCGGGACCACCGGTGAATCGCCGACGGTCGACGTGGCCGAGCACGGCGAACTGATCCGGATCGCGGTCGAACAGGCCCGGGGCCGCGTGCCGGTGATCGCCGGCACCGGCGGCAACTCCACCCGCGAGGCGATCGAGCTCACCGAGCATGCGCGCAAGGTCGGCGCGCAGGCGACGCTGCAGGTCGTGCCGTACTACAACCGTCCGTCGCAGGAAGGCCTGTACCGCCACTTCCGCGCGGTGGCCGAAACCGGCGGCCTGCCGGTCATCCTGTACAACGTGCCGGGCCGCACGGTCGCCGACCTGGCCGACGACACGGTGCTGCGCCTGGCGCAGGTGCCGGGCATCGTCGGGATCAAGGACGCGACCGGCGACATCCCGCGCGTCTCGCAACTGCTGACGCAACTGCCGGCCGACTTCGGCGTCTACAGCGGCAACGACGATTCGGCGCTGGCACTGATCGCGATGGGGGGGCACGGCGTGATCTCGGTGACCGCCAACGTCGCGCCCGGCCCGATGGCGCGGATGTGCGCGCTGGCCCTCGAAGGCGACATCGCGGGGGCGCGCCGGATCAATCGCCAGTTGCTGCCCCTGCACATGAAGCTGTTCGTCGAGGCCAACCCGATCCCGGTCAAATGGGCGCTCGCGCAGATGGGCCGCATGCCGGCGGGCATCCGTCTGCCGATGACGCCTCTGGCCGAATCCTTCCATCCCATCGTACGCGACGCGCTGCGCGCCGCCGGAGTGCTTGCTTGAACACCACCCCCATGGTTCGCCGTCTGACCGCCTTCGCGCAGCAAGGCGCCTGGCGTGGTTCGGTCCTGTTGCTGACGGCCGCGCTGGCCGGTTGCGGCATTCCGCAGAAGATCTCCGATAGCGCCAAGGTCGACTACAAGTCGGCCAACCAGAAGACCAAATCGGTCGATCTCGAAGTGCCGCCCGACCTGTCGAACCCTCGCAGCGACGAACGCTATTCGATCCCCGAGCGCGAAGCCGAATCGCGGACGCTGTCCGGCTACCAGCGCAGCCAGGCCGACCGCACCGAGCGCGTCGCCAGCGCTCCCGATGCACGCGTGCTGCCGGGGGCGGCGGGCGTTCGCGTCGAGCGCGACGGCTCGACCCGCTACCTGGTCGTCGATCGCTCGCCCGACCAGTTGTGGCCGGTGCTCAAGGAGTTCTGGCAGGAATCCGGTTTCGTCGTCGATCGCGACGATCCGGCCACCGGGATCATGGAGACCGACTGGGCCGAGAACCGTGCCAAGCTGCCGCAGGATTTCATCCGCAATACGATCGGCCGCGTGTTCGACAGCCTGTATTCGACCGGCGAGCGCGACCGGTTCCGCACGCGGCTCGAACGCCGCGCCGACGGCAGCACCGAGGTCTACATCAGCCACCGCGGCATGGTCGAGGTCGTCAACAACCAGATGAAGGACTCGACGGTCTGGCAGCCCCGACCCAACGATCCCGAGCTCGAAGCCGAGTTCCTGCGCCGCCTGGTCGTCAAGCTCGGCGGCGGCGAACCGGATCGCGCCAGGACGATCGTGGCGGCCGCGGCGCCGTCGGCTCCCGTGGACGCCGACCTGCAGTTCATCAACGACCCGAACTCGCCGCGCCTGGATATCCGCGAAGGCTTCGATCGCGCATGGCGCCGCGTGGGCCTGGCGCTCGACCGGGGCAGCTTCACCGTCGAGGACCGCGACCGCTCGCAGGGCGTCTACTACGTGCGCTACATCGATCCCGAGGCCGAGGCCAAGGCCAGCGGCAAGAGCGGGTTCTTCAGCAAGTGGTTCTCGTCATCGAAGAACGATTCGGCCGCCAGCCGCCAGTATCGGGTCCGCGTCGCCGAGACCGGGGCCAATGCGTCGCAGGTGACGGTGCTCGGTCGCGAAGGCCAGCAGGTGACCGCCGAAGCCGATCGCAGCTCGGTCAACAAGATCCTGATGCTGCTGTCCGACCAATTGAAGCAGTAGCCGTGTGCTGAGATTCGCGAGCCTGGGCAGCGGCAGCGAAGGCAACGGCCTGCTGATCGAATGCCGCGACGGCGACCGGCGCGTCCGGTTGCTGATCGACTGCGGGTTCGGCATCCGCGAGGCTCGCCGCCGGCTCGAACGGCTGGGCCTGGCGCCCGCCGATCTCGATGCGATCCTGGTCACGCACGAGCACGGCGATCATATCGGCGGCGTCTTCCGGTTGGCGCAGGATGCCGCCGCACCGGTATACGTGACGCGCGGCACGCTGCGCCGCGCGCCGGTATCGGGTGCGTCGGCATGGCGCGACGCGCGCGGCGAGCCCCGCGCCGATGTTCGGCTGATCGACCCCGGACAGGTCTGGGAGGTCGGCGGCGTACGGATCGAGCCGGTGGCCGTGCCTCATGATGCCGGGGAGCCGGTCCAGTACGTCGTCGACTGCGGCGGATGCCGACTGGGGGTACTGACGGACCTCGGGCATGCCACCGCGCACGTGGTGCGCTCGTTCAGCCGGC
Organism: Pseudomonadota bacterium; assembly: GCA_029779435.1. Lineage (GTDB taxonomy): Bacteria > Pseudomonadota > Gammaproteobacteria > Burkholderiales > Burkholderiaceae_E > JAKPAM01. The sequence goes on from JAKPAM010000074.1 coordinate 5,490, forward strand.
TCGATGCGCTGGTGCTCGAATCGAACCACGATTCGCGGATGCTGGCCGACAGCGATTACCCGTCCTCGCTGAAGCGCCGGATCGCCGGACCCTATGGGCACTTGTCCAATGATGCGGCCGCGCAGATGCTCGCGCGGCTCGATCACGACCGCCTGCGGAGCGTGACGGCCGCGCACCTGAGCCAGCGCAACAACGCGCCTGAACTGGCGTGCGCGGCGCTGTCGCGGGGGTGGGGCGTGCAGATCGATCAGATCCGCCTGGCCGACCAGCAGCAAGGTATCGATTGGCTGGATATCTGAGTGATAAGGATCCGCTAAGCGCGCAGCGACGTCCGGGTACTTAGCGGTCGCGCCTGCGATCTTTCACGGGTACACTCGCTTATCGATCGATTCGGGAGTATCGAAGATGGCCCAAGCAGGTTCCGTGTCCGTCGACTTGGCGCGGTTGCTTCTACGCGTCGTGCTCGGCGTGCTGATCCTGATGCACGGCATCGCGAAGCTGATGTCGGGCATCGCGCCGATCGTCGGGATGGTCGAGGCGGCAGGCCTGCCGTCCTTCGTCGCTTATGGCGTGTACGTCGGCGAGGTGCTGGCGCCGATCTTGATCATCGTGGGGCTGTTCACGCGGCCCGCGGCGGCGATCATCGCGTTCAACATGGTGGTGGCCTTCGCATTGGCCCACACTCGCCAGTTGACGAGCCTGACCTCCACCGGCGGCTGGGCGCTCGAACTGCAGGCGATGTTCCTGGTCGCGGCGCTGGCCGTCGCGCTGCTGGGTGCGGGCCGGTTCAGCCTCGGCGGTACCGGCGGCCGCTTCAATTGACCGCGTACCGGACCGGGTAACGGAAAAGACGGAAGCGCGACCGCTGACGCGAGACGGTAAGCGGTTCGCGCGCCGACCTCGCTCGCCGACCGAGGGGCGCGATGCAGCAGGCCGCGCGGCTTGCTGCATCGCCGCCGCGCGGCGCCGGGTCGGTGATTACTTGACGGCGTCCTTGGCGGCGCCGGCAGCGTCCTTGGCGGCTTCGACAGCCTTGTTGGCCGCGTCCTTGGCCGCATCGGCAGCGTTGCTGGCAGCGTCCTTGGCAGCGGCGGCGGCGTCCTTCGCGCCATCCTTGGCGGCTTCGATCGCATCAGCGGCTTTTTCCTTGGCAGCGCTCGCGGCGTCCTTGGCGGTGTCAGCCGCGGCGGCAGCCGTGTCCTTGGCGGCTTCGGCAGCATTGCCGGCCGCATCCTTGGCTGCTTCGACGGCTTTGTCGGCGGATTCCTTCGCCGATTCGACGGCCGCGGCCGCAGGCGTCGACGGGGCGGCGGCCGGCGGGGCCGCTTCTTCCTTCTTGCCGCAGGCAGCGACGGACAGAGCGAGCAGCGAAGCGATCAGCAGGGTCTTTTTCATCGTATTTCCTAGCGTATTGAGCGAACGAAAAGTGAAGCAATCGAGAAAGGATCGTCGATTCGCCGTGTGACGCCGCGCAACGGCTGGCATCGACGGGACGGATGGGCTGCCCCGAATGTGTCCGGTGAAGGCCCCGGCAGGCGAAGGATGGCGAGGATCGTCGTCATGGGCTGACGGAACGGGAGGAATCCCGATCAGGATGCCGTGCCCTGGTCAGCCGGCGTGAGGCATGTCGACGTGAATCTTCCTCGGACCGAGGTCGACGCGTTGGCTTTGAACCTCTCGTAATCCCTAATTGGCTGGATACAGAAAATGATGCAATTCGAGTATCCATCGACTGTCAACTTTACCATAGGCAATGCGTTCTCCGGCTTTTGATCCAGCACGAGGCCTCAGTGGTGTATGAATTTCGTCACGTCGCGCATTCATCACAATCGGGACGTGCGGTCAGCCATCCGCTTTGCAGCCATTCGATGAGCAGCGCGCGCTCGGCCGGCCGCCTCCACGCCCGCTGCAGCACTTGACCTTCCAGTGAGCGCCGGTCCGCGAGCGACTTCAACGATGCGCTGGCGGCACCCGCGAAGCACTCGCCGTTCAGAAAGAAATCGCGCCCGCGGTAGGCGGCGCGCGAACGGCGATCGAGCCGTACGCACGAGGGAGGCATGCCGCCATCGGCGCCATCGCCGGCAGGCCTGCTGCCGTCGTTCCCGCTCTCGTCGTCTCCGATGCCCTCCGCCGTACCCTCGAACCATACGTCGGGATGCGGCTCCGTCAGGTAGCGGCCGATGAACCGATCGAGCTGCGTGTCATCCGGGCGCCATCCGGCTGCCCAGCCGCGCAGCGTCGTCACCAGGCCCGGGGGCAGCGCGGCGGGCGTCGTCGTGGCGGCCGTGCCGGCGTCCCCGAACCGGGGATCCGCGCCGCCGGGATCATCGGCGCATTCGGCCAGCCACGCGCGCAGGAACTCCCGGCGCGATGGGGCGCGAAAGCCGATCGAGATCGTCATGCAGGCGCCGAGCGCGACGCCTTCGTGCGCCCATCCCGGCGGCAGATACAGCATGTCGCCGGGCTCGACGATCCATTCGTCGTCGGGCTGGAAATCGGCCAGGATCTTCAGCGGCAACCCTTCGATGAGCGCGGGCGCGCCGCGGGCCGAACGCGGCGTCGGGCCCGTGCGCCAGCGGCGGCGGCCTTCGGCCTGGATCAGGAACACGTCATACGAATCCACGTGGGGACCGACGCCGCCGCCATCGCCGGCGATGCTGATCATCACGTCGTCCAGCCGCGCGTCGCTCAGGAAGCGGAATGGTTCGAGCAGCGCATGCACGCGGTCGTCCAGGCGATCGACACCCTGCACGAGCAGCGTCCAGTCGGCGCGTCGGGCCGAGGGGATGCGCGTCGGCGAGAACGGCCCGTGCGCGAGCCGCCACTGCCCATCGATCGCCGTCACCAGCCGGCTCTGCACATCGTCGCGCGTCGCCAGCCGGCGCACCGCATCGCTGCCCATCGGCGCGCGCCAGTCGGCGAAGGCCTGGCGCACCAGCAGGGGCCGCCGCTGCCAATGACGGCGCATGAACTGTTCTACACTGCAAGCACCTAGCGGTGCGGCCGACGGGTCGAAGGTCGAAGTCATGGATCAGAAGGGAAGCCGCAGGCCCGAGGGTCGCGGCACGTTCCAAGGAGTAGGGTGTCAATGCAGATCAGCGCAAACAGATGGGTGACCGTGCGCTACCGGCTGTTCGATTCGACCGGCGAGGCTCTCGAGGAGGACGAACGGGAAGTCACTTACCTGCATGGCGGGTATGGGGCATTGTTCGAACCGCTGGAGCGTGCGCTCGACGGTAAGGCGCAAGGAGACACGGTATCGGTCTACCTGCAGCCGGAGGACAGCTTCGGTGATTATGATCCGGATCTTGTCCGCCTGGCGCCGCGCGACCGGTTTCCGGCCGAGCTCGAAGAAGGCATGACGTTCGAAGGCGTGCCCGGCGAGCCGTCCGATGGCCTGATGTACATCGCGACCGACATCGCCGACGGCAGCGTGGTGCTCGACGCGAACCATCCGCTGGCGGGCATGAGCCTGCGCTTCGACATGGAAGTCGTCGACGTGCTCGAAGCCAGTCCCGAAGAGATCGCCGACGAGGCGCAGAGGGCCGGGGGCGACGCGAGCCCCGGCGGCGAATTGCACTAGTACTGCAACCCATAAATAACGCAACATGAATACAACGGTGTCATGATCAGCTCTGCGAAGCGGAGGTTGGTATGCGAGCAATCCCGTTGCGTTTGTCGAGTGAGGATCGGCGGTTGGTCGAGCAGGTGCGCTCCAAGGGACTGCACCATGCCCGTGAAGTGAATCGAGCGCATATTCTGGCCGCGCTCGATCGCGATACACCGCAGGCGCTGATCATGGACATGCTCGGGGTCGACCGCACTGCGATCTGGCGAACCCGCAGCGCATACCTGGCCGACGGGGTGCAGGCGGCGCTGTTCGATGCGCCGCGCTCCGGGCGTCCGCATCGATACGACACCGATGCCCAAGTGTGGGTAACGGCGCTGGCCTGTTCGGCGCCGCCGGCAGGAGCCAAGCGTTGGACGGTGCTGCGCCTGGAGCAGGCGGCCGGCGCCGAACTGGGACTGCAAGGCCTCAGCCGCGAGACGATCCGCCGGCTTCTAAAAAAAACTGGCTCAAATCCTGGCGGCGCGTGATGTGGTGCGTGGGCGTACTGGACGCCCAATACCGTGAGCGCATGTACGCGCTGCTCGGATTTGTACACGCGCAAGCGCCGACGCGGTCAGCCCGTCGTGTGCGTCGACGAAAAGAGCACGCAGGTGCTGGCGCATAGCCGCCAGCCTTTGCCGATGAAGTGCGGCGCCCCGCTGCGCCAAGACTACGAGTACGTTCGTCGCGGCACCTGCAATCTGTTCGTGGCCGTCGAACCGAGCGCCGGCCAGCGTACGGTGCGCGTCACCGAGCACCGCGGCAAAGCCGACTTCGTGGCGTTTGCTCGCCACTTGATCGAGCATGTCTACCGCTCGGCGCGCTGTGTGCACCTGGTGTTGGACAACCTGAACATCCACATGCGCAAGAGCTTCGAGGACGTGCTGGGCAAGCGCGCCGCCACTCGATTGCTGCGCCGCGTACGGTTTCACTACACGCCCAAGCATGCCAGCTGGCTGAACATGGCCGAGATCGAGATCGGCATGCTGACCTGCCAATGCTTGGCGCGCCGCTTGCCTGATCGCGACGCCGTCGCCCGCGAGGTCGCCGCTTGGCAGCTTCACCGCAATGCCGAGCGTACAACCATCCGGTGGACATTCACACGCAAGGAGGCCGATCGCAAGCTCGGTCTTCATTATGTTGCGTAATTAACGTGTCAATGTACTAGGCTGAAGTTCTAAGCTCGGAGGGGGCGGAATTGAGGCTAAACAACCATGCACATCGACATCGTCTCCAGTCGCGGGAGCATATCCGTATTTTTTTAACTACGTGATCTATAGGGAAACCACCAAATGGGGTAGCAGAGCCTTCAATCCAATCGTCTGCGGCAAGCACCGTCGCACGTGGGACACGTGTTCCGACGCGACCTTGACACTTTACGGCAGCGTCCCCTTGCAGCTCGTGCTCGGTACGACCCTGTCTTTGCGCAAGGCCTTGTACTGTTCCAGACCATGACCGTGGAGGAACAGTACATAGGCTTCTCCGAGGGCGACACGATGCTCTTTGCTGTCGAACGAGAAGGACGGTATTCCCACTGCGGGCAACCATTTGGTTCTGAACTCAAGCATCCGCGCGTTCGGGCCTCCCTGGCCGCTGAAGTAGTGCGCGGCGATCTGCGCAGTGGTCTTCAGATCGGATACCTGATCGATGATGTTCTTCTTCTTCAGGCTAGGATCGGCAGTTAGCATCGCCTCAACGGCGGATTGCTCGAATTGAACCATCTGAAGGTCGAACGAGATGGGCGTCACTACCACCCCAGGCTGATTCGGATCACGCGGCTCTTTCCAGTCGAGAAGCAGGCTTTTCATGACACCGATATTCTTCTGGAAAAGCCCCTGGTTGATCGAGCCAATAGCCTTGACGGTTTCTGCGCTCAGGCCTGCCACGGTTTGCCCTACCAGGGTTTCTGCACTGCCCAGGGTAGTTTCGGACGTGACGTCGGCGGCGGCGTCGAAGAATCGGATGCAGCGGAGTTTTCGATCGACGTCTTCGGCGCGGTGCAGCGTGAACGACATCGCGTCGTACATGCTGTGCCGCTGGAGGATCGTCTGGTACTCGGCGTCCTTACCCTGCTTCAGATTGACCTTGAACGCTTCGTAGAACCGCCGTGCCGCCTCTCCAGCCAGCGGCAGGCTTCCGGCGATCGCACTCTTGCGCCAAGTATTCCAGGCCATGCGGTCGGAGGTTGTCCAGTCTGACTGAGTGGCCGGAACCTGTCCGGTTGGGATCTCCTTGGCCATCGAGAGCGTGGCGATCGGAATCCCAGCCAAGAGAATGGCCATTCTCGCCATGTGCTGAATGGACGTCGCGCTGATGTGTTTCTTCGTCCTCTGGCCGGCACGAGTGGAATCGCGATGTCGGGTCATTACATTCACCTGGGTTTGGGGGGCTGGCGGTGATTCGGGATTGATGGAATGGGCGAGAGGTCCAGGAAGGGAATGCGCGCACTGAAACGTGGGCCGGAGCAGATAAAGGTCGATTCGTCGAAGATCTTTTCTGGCTCAACGGGTTCCCCAGCGTAGGTCGCCGGCATGCGGCGGTCGACTTCCTCGATGTAGGCGACGAGGGTCGTGTTCGTGTTTGGCGTCGGAGCCGTCCAGTCGGCTGGCATCGGTTCCTTGTGGTGCCAGACGAGTTCGTCATCGACGATAGCGCCCTGGACTTCGATCGCCTTGGCAGCATCGGTCGATGCGAGCGGCTCTCGATGGGTGGCATCGTCGCGGCCGATGGACTCCTTGGATAGCCACAACCGCATCCACGGGCGCTGCAGCTCTTCGAACGCTCGCAGCAACTTATCGACACCGCCTGCGGACTCGCCGGCTGTTGCCAGCGGCCTTCCCGGCCCAAAGGTCTCCAGGACGTTGAGGTTACGGATCCCTGCAGAGCCTGGCCCCTTCATCGTCACGTGCAACTCGAGATGTCCATCGTGGTGTTGCGCGATGTGCAGATCGACGCGCCGCATCGGCAGCATCGGTGCCATGACGGTGACGGGCTCCGACACGGACAGTTTGTCCGAGATCGATTGCTCCTGGTACCGCACCAGCCCGAATCGCACGAACGGTTCGGAGGGTCGGTGCGATCGGAGATCCACGTCGACGTACCACTGCTCGCGATCGATGTCGAAGCAGGGTTCGTACGTGAGTAGCGTGACTGGCAGGTAGCCGTCGGTGGAGGCATCATCGTTGTTCGCCTTTCCCGTCGGCGGGGCGCCGTCCTTGTCCGGATCGCGGGGGAGGGGCATCAAGGCCTGCCGCACCACTCGTGGGTCATGGACCGACGCGGGGCATTCGGGTGGATGGGGGCGCATGTCCGGCGCATCCACGAATGAGGTCGGTGGGATCAGGACGGCGTCTTGTGCCCGGGTGTCCCGTCGGATCGGATCGCCGCCCCAGCGCGTAATGTAGGCGCCGGCGCGTCCCAGATCCTTGTCTTCGAAGTCTCCGAGCCGGATCATCCGGCCATCAGCGAGGCGCACCCGATTGTCAAGATGGTCATGTAACCCGGGATCGAAGTAGTACGGTGGCCAGAGCACGATGCCGACACGCTCGCCTTCGCCGGATGCGAACCAGCCGCGCCGGAAGTAGAGGCGCACCATCGCCCGACGGGTCACCGATTGCACTACGCGGCCGCAGCAGTCGTCGGCTTGGCGGGTGATCAGGAACGATGGCTCCGGCCGCAACGGCTCGCACGCTGGTGGGCGAACGGTGGATTTCATCCACTTTGTGATTTCCG
>JAKPAM010000109.1 GCA_029779435.1 Pseudomonadota bacterium
CCCCACTTCGGACCCTGGCGTGACGCCGCGCTACGGCGAGGCTACGCGGCCTCGATCACGCTGCCGCTGCTCGCCGCAGACGGTGGCTGTCTCGGAGCGCTGAACCTGTACGCCGGTACGGCCGATGCCTTTGACGCCGACGAGACACGGCTCCTGGTCGAACTGGCCGGCGACCTGGCCTACGGCATCCGCACGCTGCGCGACCGCGCCGCACGCGACCGCGCCGAAGCGGCTCTGCGCGCCACCACACAGCAACTGCAGCATTTGCTCGAAGCGAGTCCGACCGTGCTCTACGCGCTGCGCGTTGCCGACGGCGCCACGCGAACGGTGCAGGTCAGCGCGAACATCGAACGGATCTCCGGGCATACCGTCGCCGAGGCGACGCAGGACGGCTGGTGGGTTGCCGGCCTGCACCCCGACGATCGCCACGCGGCCCTGGCCGCCGGGCTGCCGCCGGTCGATGCCGCGACCGTTCATGAGTATCGCTTCGCCCACAAGGACGGCCACTACCTGTGGATCCGCGACGAGCAGCGGCTGTTCCGCGACGCCAGCGGGCAAGCCGTCGAAATCGTCGGCGCGTGGACGGACATTACCACCGCCAGACTGGCCACGCTGGCGCTGCAGGACAGCGAAAGACGCTACCGCGAAATGTTTGCGGAAAATCCACTGCCGATGTGGGTTTTTGACCACGCGACGCTGGCCTTCATCGAGGTCAACGACGCCGCCATCCGCCACTACGGTTACACGCGCGAGGAATTCCTGACGATGACCATCAAGGACATCCGGCCAACGGAAGACATTCCGCGCCTTCTGGAGCATCTCGACGAAACCGGCGCGAACGGCGAGGCGGGGGTATGGCGGCATCGCTGCAAGGACGGCCGCGAAATCCTGGTCGATATCATTGCGCACGCCCTCGACTCCGGTACCGGCACCGCGCATGTGGTCCTGGCCAACGACATCACCGAACGCGAGCAGGACAAGGCGCGCCTGCTCGCCCAGCTGGAAGAACTACGCCGTTGGCACGCGGTGACCCGCAACCGCGAAGGCCGGGTGCTGCAGCTCAAGCGCGAGGTCAATGCCCTGCTCGCCGAAGCCGGCCGGCGACCACGTTATGGCGCCGTCAAG
>JAKPAM010000123.1 GCA_029779435.1 Pseudomonadota bacterium
GTCTGAAAGACCGGTGAGGGTACCGATGCGACTGAGTGTTCGAGATGCCCGCTGCTGCGCGTCGTGGCCGGATTACGCCGAAAACCAGGTGGCCTGTTTATGCCGAAAACGGCCTGGCCGGATTACGCCGAAATCCTGCCCGACCAAGCCGGCCTGAATATGCCGAAAACCCACTGGCCTGATTACGCCGACGAGTGACACGGGGATAGTCCCGTGTACACGGCATGGTCGTCGCGCTCTTCCTTGGTTGCCCCGCGCGAGCGGGGATAGTCCCTGGCCGGTCGTGCTGCATCAGCCCGGCGCAACGGTTGCCCCGCGCGAGCGGGGATAGTCCCTCGTCGGACAGCCCGAGGATGAGTTGCGGCGTGGTTGCCCCGCGCGAGCGGGGATAGTCCCCCGATGTCAGTCGAGTCGAATTCGAGCCGGGCGGTTGCCCCGCGCGAGCGGGGATAGTCCCGGATTCCCGTCGACGCGGATGCGGCCGGCGTAGGTTGCCCCGCGCGAGCGGGGATAGTCCCATGGCCTGCGCACGCTTGACCGATGCGGCCTTGGTTGCCCCGCGCGAGCGGGGATAGTCCCGACCCGTTGTACAGGTGCCGCGCCTGGGATTCGGTTGCCCCGCGCGAGTGTTAGCGCCGATGTAAAACTGACCCATCCCTGAGAGGATGGCGGCCTTGCGCCGCCAAGTAATGGAGATTCGAGTGATGGCTCGCCGTGGCGAGTCGGTTCGCGCAATCGCGAGAGAGTTAGGCTGCTGCCAGCCTGTGCCGTGGATTGCTCGAATCGTTCGATTACTTTGGCGGCGTGCCCGAGCATGTGCTGTTCGACAACACGAAGGCCGTCGTCATCGAACGCAATGCCTACGGTCCCGGCTTGCACCGTTGGAATGATGAGCTTCGGGAGTTTCCGATACCGCCGCCGAATTCCTTCACATAGGCGTAGGTCGCCTCCAAGGCGCAGCGATGGCGGCGTGCTTGGCTTCATCGAGGTTGTCGGTCGAGCCGTGGCAGAAGCGTTTCTTCGGCCCGTCGGTGACCTTCATGCTGTAGAGGGTGTACATCACGATTTCTCCTCAGTCGAAGACGCGGGCGCTGCCCTCCATGGCCGTAGGCCCGCGGCAACCGCAGAGCACGCCAGCGCCGTGCGCCCGTCGATATCGTGTGTGCCTGCCAGCAGCTTGGCGTATTGTGAGCGCGACATGCGCAGCGCCTGTGCCGCAGTCGTCAGAGACAGCCCCATCTGCGTCTGCCAGGCACGTAGGTCAGCGGGGGTCATGAGGTCTTCGCATCAGCAAGGGCAACATCGATTACCGTGCAATTATTGCAGTCCGGTTTCCGGACTGTATTAATCGCCAGCGTGAGACGTTGTTCGGCGAAGAGTCGAAGACGGGGGGTTCTAAAAACGAAAAATCCGTTCCGACATATGAAATGTTGGAACGGATTTTTCAAGAAATCCGTTTCGAATCAAAGACTTGGTGGGGTGGCTGATGGGACTCGAACCCACGACAACCGGAATCACAATCCGGGACTCTACCAACTGAGCTACAGCCACCACCGAAACCGCTAGGCGCGATGCCGATCCAGCGATCGACACCGCCAAAATCCTGGTCGACGTCCGCCTGCCTGTGCCGTTGAACTGGCCTGCCCGACAGGATTCGAACCTGTGACCCTCAGCTTAGAAGGCTGATGCTCTATCCAACTGAGCTACGGGCAGAGAACCTGACGGCACACTGCTTGGGCCCTGGGGACCGGCAATCAACGGGTCGTCAGCCAGGGAGGACTGGTCGGGGCGAGAGGATTCGAACCTCCGACATCTTGCTCCCAAAGCAAGCGCGCTACCGGGCTGCGCTACGCCCCGAAAGAACCGCTGGATCGACGACTTCAAAGCTGCCCGACCGATACTGGCACCGGGAACCGGCGTCCTCATCAATCGAGCCAATCACTATAGCGACATCATGCCGGGTCGTCAATTCACGCGGTCACCGCATCGCGAGGCCGCCGGTCAGGTGCTGGCGAAAATGATCGACGAGCACGCGGGCGCTGCGCTGCCAGTCGAACCGCCCCGCCTGCCGCAGGCCGCTGGCGATGCGGCGCGAGCGCTCGCCCGGCGACATCGTGAGATCGGCCTCGATCGCCTGCGCCAGGGCGCGGGCATCACCGGGGTCGACCAGTTGCGCGGCGTCGCCGGCCACCTCGGGCATCGACGTGGTCGTCGACGTGATGACCGGCACGCCGCAAGCCATCGCTTCGAGCACGGGCATGCCGAAGCCCTCGGCCCAGCTCGGATAGACGAACAGCGATGCCTGGCTGAGCAGCACCGGCAGTTCGTCGTCGCTGGCGTTCTCGATGAAGCGGATCGATTGCTCGAGGCCGGCTGAGCGGGCGAGCTCATGGATCGCGTCGAAGTCGAAATCGCGCTGCCCGATGATGACGAGCGGATAGCCGCGCAGCCCGGCCGGCAGTTCGGCGTACGCGCGGATCAGCGTCAGGTGGTTCTTGCGCGGTTCGAGCCGGCCGACGGTGCAGACATAGCCGTTCGGCACCAGACCGTAGCGGGCGCACAGTTCGTTGGCGGCGGGGTAAGGATGGAACCGCTCGCCGTCGACGGCGTTGTACGTGACGGCGATCGTGGCCGGGTCGATCCGATAGACGTCGGCCATCGCATGCCGCGTATAGCGGCTGACGGTGAACAGCAGGTCCGCGTGATTGATGGCCGCGCGGCTCGCCATCCGCGACATCAGCGCGAACGATTTCGGAAAGAATTGCGGATGCGTTTCGAACAGGACGTCGTGGATCGTGCACGCGCAGGCGCCCAGCGACACGAACGGCAACCGGTATTGCACGTGCAGCAGGTCGATCCGCTGGCGCCATTGGTGCCAGCTCAACTGCGCCGCCAGCCGCACGCTGCCGGGTAGCGTGCGCATCCTGGTCGCCCGGACGTTCGGCGCGTCGAACTCGGGGTAAGCGCGCAGCAGCGCCGCGGGGTCGTTCAGCAGGAAGACGAAATCGATGTCCGGGGCCAGCCGCACCGCTTCGCGATACAGGCCGATCAGATGGCTGCGGCTGCCTTGGTAGATGCCGTCGAACGTGTGGAAATCGACGCCGACGCGGGGTCTTCGCGGGGAGGAGGGGTAAGGGCTAGGCATGCCAGGTCATCAGCGTGACGCTGGCGGGCGCCAGCGCGATGGAAACGGGGCCGGATGCCCGGGGCGAACGCGATTCGCTGGCGTCCAGCGCGTCGCTCGAATCGTTCGCTCGCATCGGTTGTCCGGCCCGCAGGGTGCGATGCGCGACCGTCGCGGTCCTGGATCGCGCAAGATGGATGTCGCCGCGCGCGGTGCGGCGCGGATCCTTGTTCAGCAGGATCAGGCGCAGCGTGTCGCCGTCCCGGCTGGCCAGCGCGCGGATCAGCGGAGTGGCAGGCGCCGCGGCGACGGCGCCGAATCGCGGCGCATCGAAGGAGGGCCCGTCGACGCGAACGGGCAGGCGCCGCCCGGCCAGCGCAGGCGCGATCAGCTCGAGCACGCGGTAGCTCGGCCGTTCGTGGCCGTCGCTGGCCAAAGCGCCGAACACCCAGTTACCCGACAGCGACCAGTAATAAGCGCTCTCGACATCGGCTTGCCCGGCCAGCATGCACAACAGGTCGGCAAGGTAGAGCGCCGTCACGGGCGCGAGGATCAACCGATCCGAATCGCCGGCGCCGAGCGTGAACAGGCCGTTGTACTCGGTGATCGCAAAAGGCAGTCGCCGGCCGGATGCGGTGGTCCCGTTGGGCGTGGACCTGCGGACCAGTTCCCGGACGTCCGCGAGATTGCGTTCGACCGTCGCCGTCGCCGCCATCGTCGCGCGATAGACGACGTCCGGTTCCGACAGGCCGCGATGAGCGTAGGGCAGGTACGCGTTGTGCAGCGACAGGAAATCGAATCGTTCGGTTACCCCGGCCAGCACGCGCTCGGCGAATTCCGGCATCGGCGTGACGGGCGTGCCGCCGAGCGTGGCGGTGCGCAGCGGCACGCCGATGCGGATCGAGGGATCGACGCCGCGCAGTGCCCTGATGAAGGCGTTGGCGCGTCGCACGTACTCGGTCGGCGTCAGCCAATGGCGGCGATCGCCCTCGCGCAGATAAGGCTCGTTGCCGATCTCCCAGCACGGTACGCGAGGCAGCCACCGGCCGGTTTGGCGCGAGCGCAGCCGATCGACGTTGACGTGCCGCAGCCAGGCCGCCGCTTCGGCCGCCGAGCCGGTGACGACGTTGACGGTGATCATCGGCTCGGCGTCGAGCGTCTCGCACAGCTCGAGGAACTCCTGCGTGCCCATCAGGCTGGCGCGCGGCTTGCCGTCATGGAAGTGCGTGCCCGCGCGCCGTGCCGGGAGCGGGCCGACACCGTCGTTCCAGCGGTAGACGTCGGACTGCGCGCCTCCCGGGAAGCGCAGCGCCGTCGGCGCCAGCGCCCGCACCTTGTCGATCATCGCCGGCCGTGGGCGGCCGTCGTCTCCCAGCAGATCGTCGCCGCCGTCGACCCATTGCAGGTTCTGGCCGCGCAGGGCGCGCGGGATCGGGTCGCCCGCCGCGTCATTGTCGATGCGCAGCGCGAACGTAAAGGCGTCAGGCGTCGGTCGTCCGCCCGGGGAGCGTTCATCCGGCACAAGCTGCGACCGGTGCGCGGAGGAAGGGGGAGATGCAGCCGATGCGGCGCGATCCGCCGCGATGCCGCGCCGAACGCCGACCTCGCCGAGATCTCCGATGAAAGCGAGTCCGGATGCGGTGGTCGCGTTCCGCAGCCATCGCCGCCGTCTCCGAGATCGAGAGGACGTCATGGGGCGAGCCGGCGCCGCGGCGGGTGGGGCCGAGGCGTGACGGCGCGGCTTCGGTGAGCCGGACCCATCGATCGGAACGTGCGATACCAACGCATCATCTGATTATTCGGCAGTTGACGGCCCCGCAATCGCCGCGAATCGCTGCAAGGTGTGTCCGCCCCGGGGTGGGCGTGTCGAATCCTGCGAATGGATCGGCGCATCTGCGACGACGTCGGTCGTCGACGAACGATCAGGTGCCGTCCGCGCCGTTTGTGCCGTCCGTGCGATCGGAGGCGGATGTCATGGATCGTCCAGGCCGATGCAGGCGTAGGACGGCACGCGATTGAGCGCGACGCCGAGCATGCGGTCCCGGGCGACGTGCGGCGCGTCGAGCGTGGCTCGCACCGCGTCGCGCGAGGTCCGCCCCGCGTCGATGACCAGCAGCGTCGCATCGGCCAGCGTCGTCAGGCTGCCGGTGCGCGGCAGAGGCGGTGCATCGATGATGACCAGCGGATAGCGCTCGCGCAGCGTCCGCAGGACCCGCGCGACGGCGCCCGCGCGCGCCAGCGCCAAAGGGTCCGCGCCCGGACCGCAGGGCCAGGCGTCGACGCCCGGCACCACCGAGGGCGACATCGCGCCGACGACCAGGCCGTCGGCGGCGAGCGCATCGAACAGGCCTCGGCCGTCGGGCGCTACCCGGAAGCTCGCGTGGACCGACGGATGGCGGGCATGCGCATCGACCACGACGATCGTCGCGCCGACGATGGCGCGCAGGCGCCTGGCCAAGCGGCCGACGATGAACGACTTGCCTTCGCCGGCGCGCGCGGAACTGACGACCAGCACCTTGCCATCGCAGGGCATCGGATCCGGCCGTGCGTCCGGGCGCGGCGCCGGGATGCCCGGCAGGCCGAGCCGGCGTGCGATGCCGAGCGCCAGCGTATCGAGCGGCAGGTCCGAGCCGCCGCGAGAGAGGCGACGCGAGCGGAACGGGGGAACGGTCATCGCGGCAGCGCTGGGAGTCTCCGGACGGTCGGACGACGGAACTCCGCGCGACGCACACTGTGTGAATGTGTGTCGCGCGGACGAGCGCAGAGTGTAAAGCGGGGGCCGCATCGCATCGGACGCGGGCGCGGACAGGGATCCGCGTCGGTGTAACGAGGGGCGACACCGGCGTATCCACGGGAGCGGGTGTCCCTAGCGCTTTGTTGACAGCCCGGTATCGGCAGCGAGGCGTCGATGCCGAAGCGTCGATGGAGGAACGCTGATGGAGGAGCGCTGATGGAGGAGCGCTCACGGTGGAGCTTCGGCGACGAGCCGGGCGACGCTTCGCCGTATCAGCGCCCCGATGGGGGCGCTCCGGGCCCCCGGTGGCCCGACGCCGTCAGCGTTTCTCGAGCCGCTCGATCGCCTGCTCGGATTGTTCGAGCGATCGCAGGATCCCTCGCTTCAGGCCGGCGAGGTCGACGCCGGCGGAACTCTTCTTGCCTTCCATGTAGCGCGAATAGACGCCATGGACGATCGCCGCGGATTTCCAGCGGTTGAAGCCGATGTAGTAGTCGAGCCGCGACAGGTCGCGTCCGGTGCGCGCCGCGTACCGGTCGGCCATCTCGCGGCGCGACGGAAAGCCCGGTTCGGTCGTCGGCGGTGTCGCGCGCACCGGCGGCGGGTCGGTCGGCTCGGCCCATTGGTTGAGCGCGTAGGCAAGGTCGGCCAGCGGATCGCCGAGCGTCGAGATCTCCCAATCCACGACGGCGGCGACCTTGCCATCGGCGCCGATCAGCGTGTTGTGCAGGCCATAGTCGCCGTGCACGACGCGTACCGGCCCCTGCTCGGGCAGATTGTCGAGGAAGTACTTCTGCAGCGCGTGGGCGCGCGGATCATCGAGCTTGGCGCCTTCGATCGACGCGTTCCACGACCGGTACCACGTCTTCAATTGGCGGCCGATATAGTCGTCGCGCTTGCCCAGGTCGCCGAGGCCCACGGCATCCGGATCCACCGAATGCAGGTCGGCCAGCACGTCGAAGAACGAATGCGCGAGCGTCGTGCGCAGCTCCATCGGAACGTAGCGCCGGGTGTCCTCGGCGTTGTACAGCGGCCGCCCGTCGATCCGGCCCATGATGTAGAACTGCGCGCCGATCACCGATTTGTCTTCACAAAAGCCCAGTGCCTTCGGTACGGGGACCGGGGTCTTGCCCAGCGCACTGATCAGCGTCCATTCGCGTGCCATGTCGTGCGCCTTGGGCAGCAGTTCACCCATCGGGGGACGGCGGATGACTGCTTCGTTGCCCTGCGTGTCGACGATCAGATACGTGAGGTTCGAGTGACCGCCTTCGAGCCGTGTCCACGCCAACGGGGGCTTCAGGGCGGGCACGTTGTCACGGATCCAGGCTTCGACGGCATTGACGTCATAGCCGGTGGGCGCGGCAGCCTCACCGGACTGCGGGGCATTGCTGCTCATGTGGAATCGGTCTCCTTCTCGGGAAATGCGGAAGCCGCGAACGGCGGTCATGGGCGCCAAGTGTAAACATATCGCCGCCGTGCCGGCAGGGTCTTGCAGCGCGAGACAGCGCCCGGAACTGTTAGCATGGCCGGATCCCTGTTCCACGTGATCCATCATGGCTTCTTCGACGCAACGTGTGACGGCCGCCGTCCTGATCATCGGCAACGAGATCCTGTCGGGCCGAACCCAGGACACCAACCTGTCGCACTTGGCCAAGACGCTCAACGGCTATGGCATCCAGGTGCGCGAGGCACGCACGGTGCCCGACATCGAGGAAGAGATCGTCGACGCGCTCAACGCGCTGCGCGCTCGCTACGACTACGTGTTCACCACCGGCGGCATCGGTCCGACGCACGACGACATCACCGCCGATTGCGTGGCCAAGGCCTTCGGCGTGCCGCTGGTCGAGAACGACGAGATCGCGGCCATGCTTCGCAAGCGGGAGGCACCGCCCGAGATCATGGCGATGCGCCTGCGCATGGCGCGGATTCCGGAAGGCGGCGACCTGATCCGGTGCGAGTCCGGTCCGCCCGGGTTCTTCATCGGCAACGTCTACGTGATGGCCGGCATTCCGCGGATCATGCAGTCGATGCTCGCGTCGCTGGATGGAAAGCTGCGCCGCGGTGAAACGCTGGTGTCGCGCGGCATCAATGCCTACGTGCCCGAGAGCCACGTCGCCAAGCCGCTGGGCGAACTGCAGGCCCGCTACCCGCATATCGATCTGGGCAGCTATCCTTTCTATCGCAACGACAGGTACGGGACGACGCTGATCATCCGCGGCAGCGATGGTCCCGACCTGCACGCGATGTATGACGAACTGTGGCGGCTCGTCGAGCAGTTGGACGGCAGTCCCGAAGACGAGCCGGTCTGACGCGGGGCGGATCCCGCTTGCCGCCGATCCGATGCGCTTGCCCAACGATCCGCTCATGCCGCGCATCGTGCCTGGCGCGGTGACGGTTCGGGTCCGGCTGGTGATGCGTCGCCGTGGAGCGACCGGTCGTCGGGGCGCGTGTGCTTTGTCACCTCGCCATCGCGGTAACTGCCTTAGCTTGACGGCTGTCGCCACCGCCCCTCGCTGTCCAACGCCATGAGTGCCTCGCCCAGCGTCGCTGCCCGTGTCGCGGCTCCTGCCGCTCCCTCGGTGCCTGCCGCCCCCGTCGCACCGACCGCCTACGTCGCGCCCACGGTCCCGGCCGCGCCGTCGCCTGCGGTCGCCCGCGGCATGCCTGCCGCCCCCCCGGACGTGTCTGCCGATACCCG
The DNA here is from genome assembly GCA_029779435.1 of Pseudomonadota bacterium. GTDB lineage: Bacteria > Pseudomonadota > Gammaproteobacteria > Burkholderiales > Burkholderiaceae_E > JAKPAM01. The sequence goes on from JAKPAM010000123.1 coordinate 8,557, forward strand.
GGATCCTTGGCGGCAGCAGCGCGCGCTGCTCTGGACCGACGTGACGACGCCCGCGCAGGCGCGGCTCGTGCTGCACGGGCGTTGCGAGGCGACCGGTCGCCCATGGGTGCTGCCGACCGAACCGGCCAGTTTCGGTTCACCCGACGGCCACGACGCGATCGATGACCATACATTATGGATCTGCCAGCGTCTGCTGGGCTTGGGCGGCTTCGTCGAGCGGATTCGTTGCTGGCGGACCGATAGTCGTCGCTACCACGACGAAACGAAATAACGAAGCCACGCCGGCGACGCGCCTGCCGCTCGGAATTCGGTGTGAGCGGATCCTGACAAAGCACTGATCCGATCCATTCGCGCGATGAACGCGTGAATGGATCAGCATGTCATTGCTCAGCGGTTGGCAAGCCGATTGAACTCGGCGACGGATTGGTCGTGCGACAAGCCGTCGATCCGGGCGCGCACCCATTTGGGCAGAGCGCCGCGGCCCTTCGGTACCCATTCTTCGGGGCCATCCGGATTGCGGTACTTGACGCCGATCGTGTATGCACGTTCCTTGCTGACCCGCGATGCCGCATTACTGCGGCGAGCCGCCGTGCGGCCGCGACCCGGAACGAGCCGGGCCAGGCTATCGGCGCCTTCCTGCAGCGAGAATCCGTTGGATTCGAGCGCGACCGTGAATTCCTTGACGATGCTGTCCAACTGGTTCGTGCGGTCGGCCTGGATTTCCTCTTGCAATTGCTTGAGCAGGGCGAGCTTTTCTGCGTATGTACGTGGCGAATTCGCCATATCACTTCCTTTGTCAGTACTTTTCAATGAGATCTCTACCGTCGTCCTGGACCGGACGCCGTGCACCGGAACGCAATCGCGCACCGGCGACAGCCGGCGTGGGTCCGCGAAGGAATTCGAGAATCGACCAGCGCAAATCGCCGATCCGAGTGTACGGCATTCCGGATGCCTCCGAACAGCAGAGTACCTGGAAATACTTTGGCGTGACCTTTGCACGCTGTCGATCACGGAGAATTGCCAAGCGCGCACATTATGGTCGAATCGAATTGATTATTCAATCGGCTCACCAGCGTCACCGTCAATGATATCGCCATTCGAGTGACCGCGCCGGACCTCTCGCGACGGCGTTCAATGTAAGTCGGCCAATACGATACCGGTCCCGATGGAAATCCGATCAGGAATCGGTGCGCGATCGCCTGGTCGGCATGCCGAGATTGATCCACGGCTGGAATCAGTATGCGCTCATTGACGGTGATTATGTGCGCCTCGCCACGCCTCGCCCAAGAAGGAGCGCGCGGCCATTCTTTGCGGACAGGCCGATAGGGATGTGCTGATCAATTCCACCCGGCCGTCGCATCCGTCCCTCGGGCGGTCCGCCGCGTTGCCGTTTGCGGCCAATGCCTCCGCTATTGACGACGAATGACGCCTTGCGCCCCATCCCGAGGCGGCATGAGCGTCTCCGGCGAATTGATCCGCGCGCCCGCGGATTGATCGGCAATGTGAATTTCTTCCGTCGGAAACCGGGAGCGGCTGGCTATCGTGGCGCATCACCATCACGAGGAATCCGCGTTGGACGATGCTTTGTCGTCGCGTTCCGATCGAGCGCATCCGGGCGATGGCCCGATTCGCCCCGGGCCATCGCCCGGCGCCGGGCTGATCGTCGATCCGGCCCAGGCACCGGCCCTCGATCGCCGCTTCACGTTTCGCCATGCGTACGACACGCATCCATTGATGGGGCTCGTTGCGCTCGAAGCGTTGGCCGAACGTTTGCAGGCCGGATTCCAGTGCCGGTTCATGGCCCCGTCGACGGACCCGGCCGTGCCGTTCGAGCATGCGCCTCGCCCGGCCGACGGCCGCACGATCCGCGAGGTATTCGCGCGCCTGGACGAGCCGGGGTCGTGGATCGCGCTGTACGACGTCCAGACCGAGCCCGCCTATCGGGATTTCGTCTGGCAGGTGATCGCGGATGCCCGGTCATGGCTGCCATCCGGCGAGCGGGTGCTCGACGTGCGCGGGTTCATCTTCGTATCGGCACCGCCATCGGTCACGCCGTTCCACATCGACGGCGAGAACAACTTCTGGATGCAGATCCGGGGCCGCAAGACGATCCATGTCTGGGATCGCAACGATCCGCGCGTGGTCGCCGACCGGGACCTGGAGCGCTTCATCCTGTACCGCTCGCTGGACGCGGTGCGCCTGGACGACGCCAAGCGGGCGTTGGGGCAGGCGTTCGACTGCGGGCCTGGTGATGGGCTGTATTTTCCGAGCACCACCCCGCACATGACCGTTTCGACGCCTGATTGGGTGACCGAGGGGGATGGGGTCGCGGTGTCGATCGGCGTCGTGTTCTATACGGAATCCACGTTGCGCGAAGCGCATGCGCATGCGTGCAACCAGTGGCTGCGCCGGATCGGCTGGACGCCGGCGCGGCCCGGCGTGTCGCGCCGCCTCGATGCCTTCAAGGCGCCGTTCGGGCGGCTGGCCGTCGCGGCGGCCGAACGGCTGCGCGGCTATCGGCCGACGCTCAGCTTCCTGCGCGACGCGAACGAGCCCTGACCGATCGACGGCTCCGTGGGCTTGCTCATGGCGCGAGCGGGTTTTCGCGCCCGCGTGCGTCGGGCGGCGCGCGAAGAACGGACTTCAACCGATCCGGAAGTCGATCCGGGCGACGCCGTCGACCCCGCCGGTCAGCCGGTCGCCGCGTTGGACGGCCGCGACGCCCGCGGGAGTGCCGGTGTAGATCAGGTCGCCGGGCGCCAGCGCCATGGACCGCGACACGTGCTCGATGATCTCCGGCACGGCCCAGATCAGGTCCGCCAGGTCGCCTTGCTGGCGCCGTTGTCCGTTGACGTCGAGCCAGATGCCGCCTCGCGACGGATGGCCGATGCGGTCGGCGGGCTGCAGCGCGCTGCACGGCGCCGACGCGTCGAACGCCTTGCCCCATTCCCACGGCCGTCCCATGTCCTTGGCCTGCGCCTGCAGGTCGCGCCGCGTCAGGTCGACGCCGACCCCATACCCCCATACGTGGTCGAGCGCCTTGTCCGGATCGATGTCGGCGCCGCCGCGGCCGATCGCCACCACGAGTTCGATCTCGTGGTGCAGGTCGGCCGTCAGCGGCGGATAGCGCACTTCGCCTTCGGCAGGCACGACCGCGTCGGCCGGCTTCATGAAGAAGAACGGCGGTTCGCGGTCGGGGTCCTTGCCCATCTCGCGGGCGTGGGCCGCGTAGTTGCGTCCGACGCAGAACACGCGGCGGATCGCGAAGCGGGCGGTCGAGCCGTCGACGGCGACGCTGGCCTGCGGCGGTGGGGGAAAGACGTAGTCGGTCATCGGTGATGGGCTCCGTGCCAGGGGACGAGGGACAGGGATGGGAGGGGCGCGGATCCGCTCATTTGGCGAACAGCGACCCCAGGTCGTGGAACGATTTCAGTTCGAGCGCATTGCCGGACGGGTCGAGAAAGAACATCGTCGCCTGTTCGCCGACCTGGCCCTTGAAGCGCACATGGGGTTCGATGATGAACGCGATCCCGGCCGCGCGCAGGCGCTCGGCCAGGGTCTCCCATAGCGCCATCGGCAGCACCGCGCCGAAATGCGGAACGGGTACGTGATCGCCGTCGACGACATTGGCCTGGCGATGCGCGGCCAGGCCCGCGACCTGCTCCGGCGCCAGATGCGCGACGATCTGATGGCCGAAGAAATCGAAGTCGACCCAGTCGGGCGCGCTACGGCCTTCCGGGCACTGCAGCAGCTCGCCGTAGAACGCGCGGGCTTCGCCCAGGTCGCGAACCGGAAAGGCCAGGTGGAACGGCGGCAGCACGCGCGCGCCGGAGGCGATCGCCCCGGCCGGGGAAGGGGAGACAGCGGATGTCGTGGACATGGCGGTTCGGTGTCGGATCGTCGGGTTCGTCGCGTGTTCGTGACGGTGGACTTGCCAGTTCTTGCACTATGGCAGCATAGCTGTGCATGATGCCACCGAGCCGGCTTGAGCCTGGCTGGTCGACATTGGGAGCAGGGCATGCCGGGACGTGCCGGGGGGCGGGGCGGAAACGGACGAACGAATCGGGCATCGGCATGCCGCGGGGGCCCGGCATGAGCGTCGACGGCAATCGGGCGATGTCCGGGGACGTTCGCCGACCCTCGCCGAGGGGAACGCTGCCGTGGCGCCGGTGGGGTGCGACGCTCGGTGTCGTGCTGCTGGCCGCGTGCTCGCGCAGCGAATCGCCGGTCGGACAGATTCCGGCCTCGACGCCGGCGCCCGTCGCCGACACCAGTACCGCCGAGTCCACGCTGCATACGTATTGGCAGGTGCTCGACTGGTATGGCGGTCGCTTCGTCGTCGGCCGCGCCAAGCCCGATCCCGAGGGCGCGCCCGCGCTGCGTGCCGCGCTCGGGGCGTTGGTCGACGAGCAGGTCGAACGCAGCTTCGGCGAACACCTGCCCAGCGGGCGGCGATTCAAGGGGACGATCGTGTCGGTCGCGCCGGTTACCGACAGCGATCCACTAACCGTCGACGTACGAGCCGACCTGGTCCCGCTGGACAAGACCGAGGCCTCGTTGACGCCGACGCCGATAGAGCTGTTCGCCGGCGAAGCGTTCGGCGGCGCGATGCGCTACCGGCTCGTACGCCAGGCCGCCGGATGGCGGATCGCCGAAGTCTGGCGCGTCGATCCGAATGCGGCGCCGCACCGGCTGCGCTGAACCCTTCCGCGATGCCGATGCCCGGTTCGATCTCGCCCTCGTTCCCCGTTCGGCTCGGCATGACGGCGGATCCGCCGGCAACGCCTGTCTCCTCGTCGCCGGCCGGACCCACGCAGGCCGACGTCGGCGGCGCGCTGCTCGGGCAGGCCTTCGTCGCCAGCCCCGTACCGCTGGCGATCCTCGATGAGCGCCTGACGATCACGGCGGCCAACCCGGCCCTGTGCGCGCTCAGCGGGTTCACGGCTGCCGAGATCGTCGGCCGGTGGCCGGCGTTCATCGGCGCCGATTCGCGCTGGGAAGCGGGTTTGCTGCGGGCGCGGTTCGAGGCGATGCTCGACGAGTCCGCCGCGCATGACGATCTGCGGACGGTCGTGGTCACCCGCAGCGGCCGCGCGGTGCCCGTGCGCCTGCAGAGCGCGCCGCTGCCGGGCGACACCGATCGCCGCGCGGTCGTGCTGTCGCTGTACGAGACCGCCGCGCTGCCGCCGGCGTCCGCCGGCGACGCCTTGCGCGAGGCCATCGGCGAGGCCGGCGACATGCTGGTGCTGCTCGGTCCGGCCGAGTCCGCGGGCGCCGAGTACGGGCGTTTGCGCGTGATCGATTGCAATGCGGCGGTCGAGACGCTGATGGGCGTCGAGCGACACGCGGTGATGGCGGCGTCCGGCGCCTTGCTGTCCCATTTGCCGGAAGCGTCCCGCCAGCGCTTCCTGACCGCGCTGCGCCGTGCGCGCAGCGCCGTGGGCCTCGACGCTTCCAACGGCGCGGCACCGGGCGTGGCCGCGCCGGAGCGCGATGCGGTGGGCCCGAACGGGGCGCATGGCCCCGGCGAGGTCGATTTGACGGTCCTCCATCCGCGCCGCGGCGAACGCCTCGTCCGGCTGCGGCTGCTGCCCGGTGCGGCGGGCCGTCAGCAGACGCTGCTGGTCGGCGAGGACATCAGCGAGCGCCGCGACCGCGCCCGGTTCACCGACGCCGTCGCGCACTCCCAGCGCGACGTGCTGGTGCGCGAGGTGCATCACCGGATCAAGAACAACCTGCAGGGCGTCGCCGGGTTGCTGCGGCAGGTGGCCGACCGCCATCCGCAGCTCGCTTCGTCGCTGGACGACATCGCCGGCCAGGTCCAGGCCATCGCGCAGGTGCATGGCTTGCACGTCCAGGGCGACGGCTTGCCGTCGTTCGAGCAGATGATCGAATCCGTATTCACGAACCTGGCGCGCAATTTCGGCGTGCCGATCGCGATCGACGCGCCACCGCCCGCCGCGGCCGCGGCCTGGCGGCTGCCCGAGTCCGAAGCCGTGCCGATCGCCTTGATCATCAACGAACTGGGCACCAACGCGATCAAGCACAACCGGCCCGATGGCCGCGTGGCCGTGCGCTGGCGGGCCGACGACGAAAGCGTGCGCGTCGAGGTCAGCAACGAGGGGGCGCTGCCGACCGATTTCGATTTCGGGCGCCAGGCCGGCGGCGGCAGCGGCTTGGGGCTGGTCAAGGCGATGCTTCCGCGCCGAGGCGCCGACCTGACGCTCGATAACCGTGACGACCGCGTGGCGGCACGGCTGGTGCTGAGGCACCCCGTGCTGACCCGCGTCGACGGACCCGACGGCGCGGAGGGCTCGCCATGATGCACCCGACCTACACGATCCTGCTGTGCGACGACGACCGGTTGATCCTCGCGACGCTGTCCAGCGCGTTGCAATCGGCCGGTTACCAGGTGATCGAGGCCGACAACGGCGATGACGCGATCCTGCTGGCGCGCCAGCATCGGCCCGACCTCGCGATGCTGGACATGCGGATGAACGGCAAGTCCGGCCTGGACGTGGCCGCTTATCTGCGCGACTACGTGGGCACGCCGTTCCTGTTCCTGTCGGCGTTCGGCGATGAACGGACGATGACGCAGGCTCGCGCGTTCGGCGCGCTCGAATTCCTGGTCAAGCCGATCGATACGCACAGGGTCGTCACGGTCGTCGGCCAGGTGCTCGACACGCTGGCCGGCGTGCGGCCGCAGATGGCAGGCGGCGAACTGCCTCTGGCCCGATCCCCGGCCGCGCCGCCGACGCAGTGGAGCCGCGAACTGACGCTGGCGGTCGGCATCCTGATGGCCCGGCAGGGACTGACCGAGGAGGCGGCGATGCTGCGGCTGATGACGCTGTCGCGCGCCAGCGGCCAACCGCTGGACGTGGTGGCCGCCGACGTCGTCGAGCGCCTGCAGCGGGTCAATGCGACGAAGACGGACGGTGTTCCCGGGGGCTGACGACGCATCCGCAGGCCAGCAGGCGACCGTAGAACCGCCGTTAACCGCATTTCTTCCGATTTGTCCTGCATTGACACCCCGTCTTCGATAGGCTTGCCGGGTCGATCATGCCAATACGGCATTCCGCATGCCTCTCTGACGAGTCCGCCCATTGATTGCTCGCGCCATGACGAACGCCGTGCCATCGGGAGCGCGGGTCCTGCTCATCGACGATGACGCGGTCTGGCGTCTGTTGACCGCCAGTGCGCTGCACGAGCGCGGCTTCGAGGTGCACGACCTGGATTCGGCGATCGACATCGTCGCCCAGGTCGACGCGTGCGCACCCGATGTCATCATCCTCGACGCGGCGATGCCCGAGGTCGACGGGTTCATGGCTTGCCGGGCGTTGCGCCGGCACCCGCGCCATGCGTGGCTGCCGATCCTGATGATGACCGGCCTGGACGGCGAGCAGGCGATCGGCGCCGCCTACCAGGCCGGCGCGTCCGACTTCTTCATCAAATCCACCCATTGGGCGCTGCTCGGCGAGCGGTTGCGGCACCTGATCAGGGACGCGCGACGGCAGCAGGGGATGGGCGCTGGCGCGCGGATCGATGCGGGTTTCGCCGGCGATGGGCAAGCAGGGGGCGATGCCGGCATCGATGCCTCCCAGCGCGGCGGCGGTCCGGCGCGGGATCCGCTGTCGGCCCCCATCGACGTCACGTACGACATCGCCGGGGAGCGCCTGATCGGCGTGGCCGGCGCTTTCACGGGCTTCGGCCTGGCCCGCGAGGCGACCGAGATGACGCTCGGCGTGCTGCGGGGCCGCACGCAGCCGATGCAGTTCGATCGATTCCAGATGCGGTTGCTGCAGGCGATCGACGCGTGCCTGCCTTTCGCGTTCGAGCTGATCGCGCGGCCCACGTCGCGCCAGTACCGCGTCATCCGCGTCGAGCTGACCGCGCCGGCCGCCGATCCGGTCGACGGCGATCCTCGTGGCGAGGGCGTCCTGCGCGGCACGCTGACCGACATCACGCACACCTGGGAAGCACAGGCGCGGATCCGGCGGCTGGCCGATTGCGATCCGCTGACCGGCCTGGCCAGTCGCGCGCAGTTCCTGACCGCGGGGGCACGGGCGCTCCAGTCCGCGCACCCGCATCGTGCCGCCGTCATCGTGCTGGACATCGACGGCTTCGCCGACGTCAACGAGCGCTACGGACAGTCGTCGGGTGACGAACTGCTGGGCCTGATCGCGGCTCGGCTGTCCGGCGTGTTCCTGTCGGCCCAGGACGGGGCCGGCCACGAATTCACCGACGAGCGCCAACCGATCCTGGCGCGGCTCGCGGCGGACAGCTTCGCGATCATGCTTCCGTCGATCGACGACGCGCGGCAGGTATCGCCGCTGATCGAGCAGTTGCATGAAGCCATCGGGCAGACGTTCGCGCTGACGGCCGGCCCCTGCACGATCACCGCGTCGATCGGCGTGGCGATCCATCCCGAACACGGCGACAACGCCGGCTTGCTGCTGTCGCACGCCGATCGGGCGATGTCGGCCGTCAAGTCCACCGGGCGCAATGGCATCCTGTGGTACTCGGCCAGCCTCGATCAGGCGGCGCGCTCGCGGATCGCGCTGGCCAGCGACCTGCGCCGCGCGATCGATACGCGCGAACTCGAACTGCATTACCAGCCGATCGTCGACGTGGCGCGGCGGCGCATCGACGGCGCCGAGGCGCTGATGCGGTGGCGCCAGCCGGACGGGCTGCTGCACCCGGTGTCGTTCATTCCGCTGGCCGAAGAGATCGGGCTGCTCATTCCGATGGGCGAATGGGCGATCGGCGAGGCGTCCCGCCAGATGGCGGCCTGGATCGCGGCCGGGCACCGCCTGCAGCGGATGGCCGTCAATCTGCCGAGCGGACATTTCGAGCGAGGGACGCTGCTGAGCGCCGTCGTCGAGGCGATCCAGGGCAATGGGTTGTCGCCCGGCGTGCTCGAACTCGAACTGACCGAGAACGCACTGGTGCGCGACATCGACCGTACGCTGCCGCGCTTCCAGGCCCTGTGCGACGCCGGCGCGGCGATCGCGATCGATGATTTCGGTACCGGCTACGCGAATCTGACCTACCTCGCGCGGCTGCCGGTCGACAAGCTCAAGATCGATGCGTCGTTCGTACAGGCGATGCTCGATTCTCCGCAGGCGGCGACGATCGTCCGGGCCATCGTCGGTCTGGGCGGCAGCCTGGACATGAAGGTGGTGGCCGAGGGCGTCGAAACCGAAGCCCAGGCCGTGGCGCTGTTCAACATGGGTTGCACATTGATGCAAGGCTATCTGTTCGCCCGCCCGGTCGCGGGTGACGAGTTCGTTGCCGCCGGTCCCGGCGCGCTGGCTGCCGTGGAGGCCGTGCGAGCCGCGGCGTCGAATGGCGGGGCGGCCCATGCCGGGGCAGTCGCCCGTCGGGCGGGAGCATCGTCTTGACGACCGCCGTGCAGCATGAGGATGCGGTCGGCACCGCGGCGTTGGCCAAGGCGGCGTTGCGCCTGCTGGCGGAGCGCCGCCTGCTGCCGACACCGGAAAACTACGAGCAGGCCTGGCGCCGGGTGTCCGGGACCCTGCGCGGCACCGATCCGGAGACGCAAGGGGCCCGGCCCGGCACCGCACCGCGCACCGCGCAGGGCCTGTCCTCGCACCGCACCGAACGCGGCGGCGCCGAGGCCGGCGCCGCGGGTCCGGCCGGGCAGGGCGTGCAGGCGGCCGCCGGCCACAATGCACCGCCGCCATGGTTCGTCGAGGGCCTGCTGACCCAGCTATGCGACCTGCGCCTGCTGCGCCAGCGGGATGTCGAGGCGGTGCGCCAGGTCATCGGCTCCGACTGGGTTCAGGCCGGGCAGCGGCTCAACGCGGCGCTGGCCGATCGCGCGTCGAACAGTTGGGGGCCGCTGCTCTCGCAGTTGCAGAACGGCTTCGCGGTAAGACACCACGGTTGGACGCTGGTCCGCAAGCGCGAGGCCGTGATGCACGTCATCGAAGCGGCCGGCAAACGCGATGACCTGCTGTATTCGAGGCTGCATGCGCTGATCGCCTCCTGGCAGCAGGAATCGACGGTCGATGCGGTCGAGTCCGGTGCCGGGCCCGAAGGGGCGCTTGCCGTGTTGCCCGCTCCCGATGCCGT
>JAKPAM010000145.1 GCA_029779435.1 Pseudomonadota bacterium
CCGGCATCATCGACCGCCACGTGCCGGGCTTCGATCCGGCCCGCTTCGAATCGCGTGCCTCCGCCAAGGGCACCTACCTCAGCCTGACGACGGTGCTGGCCATCGAATCGCGCGAACAGCTCGAAAGCCTGCATCGCGAATTGACCGCGCATCCGTGGGTCAAGGTCGTGCTCTGAGAACCGACGGGCGAATCCGGTGAGCGATTTCGCCGAGACCGGGCCCGCCCTGATCGTCCGCCCGCTGGCGCGCCGCCCTTATGACGAGGCCTGCGAGGCGATGCGCCGGTTCACCGCGGCGCGGCAGGCCGGCACGCCCGACGAGATCTGGCTGGTCGAACACCCGCCGGTATTCACGCTCGGCCTGGCCACGCGGCCCGAGCATCTGCTCGACACCGGCGACATCCCGGTCGTACAGACCGAACGCGGCGGCCAGGTCACTTATCACGGCCCCGGACAGCTCGTCGCCTACCTGCTGATCGACCTGCGCCGGCGCGGCCTGCTGGTGCGCGATCTCGTCTGCCGGATCGAGTCGGCGATCCTCGACACGCTGGCCGACTTCGGGGTAAGCGGCGTGCGCAAGCCCGGCGCGCCGGGCATCTACCTGCCGCGGGACGACGGTGCGGCCGGCGCGAAGATCGCCGCGCTGGGACTGAAGATCTCGCACGGATGCAGCTACCATGGGCTGGCGTTGAACGTCGACATGGACCTGTCGCCATTCGATCGGATCAATCCGTGCGGCTATCCGGGACTCGACGTCATCGACCTGCGTCGCGCGGTGAACCTTGGCGTAGCGGACCTTAGCGTGGCCGACCATGGCCCGGCCGGCCGTGACGGGGCGACGGCTGGCGCCACCGCCGGCCCCGGCGCGCGCGCGCCGGGCACCGCTGCGATCGACCTGCCCACCGTCGCGCCGCGCCTGGCTGTGCATCTACGCGAACACCTGCGCTGAAGTCCCCGGAGACACGGAGCAGTTCGCCCGTCTGCGCACGCTCTCTCCGTCTCCACACGCGTCATTTCCTCGCCCTGTTCGCCGGCGTCCGTTTCCCGGCGTCCGTTTCCCCGCCTTCCTTCCCTCGCCCTCCTTCCTCCTGGCACCCTTTTCCTTGATTTTCGTACGGGAATTTATTTCAAATAAGAATCATTCGTGTTATATTTCATTCCGTTGTCGAGCGGAACCGATCGCGGCAGCGATCCAGACCGTTCTGCAATTTGTTGACGATCTCCAAGTAGAGCCAAGCCTGCGCCCTGCCCACTCACCCTGGGCAGGGCTTTTTTTCGCCCATGAACGCCGCGGCCCGCGTGGCCGGACGCGGCGATACAATGCCGCATGGACCCATCCCTCACGCATGCCCGCGGCGCGGCAGCCGGTGCCGCCGCCGCGACGGACCCCACCGCCGCAGCCGCCCCCGCTGCGTCTCGGCACGACCCGGCGGCGTACGACCCGACGGCCAAGCAGAAAGCTGGCGCCAAGACGTCGCGCATCCCGATCAAGATCGTTCCGGTCGGCGAGGTCCTGCGCAAGCCCGACTGGATCCGGGTCAAGGCGGGCTCGCACAACACCCGCTTCTACGAGATCAAGCAGATCCTGCGCGAGCACAAGCTGCATACGGTCTGCGAGGAAGCCTCGTGTCCCAACATCGGCGAGTGCTTCGGCAGGGGCACGGCCACGTTCATGATCATGGGCGACAAGTGCACGCGCCGCTGCCCGTTCTGCGACGTGGGCCATGGCCGCCCCGATCCGCTCGATCAGGACGAGCCGCTCAACCTGGCCAAGACCATCGCCGCGCTCCGGCTCAGTTACGTCGTGATCACCAGCGTCGACCGCGACGACTTGCGCGACGGGGGCGCCCAGCACTTCGTCGACTGCATCCGCGCGGTGCGCGAGCTGTCGCCGGCCACGCGGATCGAGGTGCTGGTCCCGGACTTTCGCGGCCGCATGGACCGCGCGCTGGCGATCCTCGAAGCAGCCCCGCCGGACGTGATGAACCACAACCTGGAAACCGCGCCGCGGCTGTACCGCGAGGCGCGCCCCGGCTCCGACTACCAGCATTCGCTCAAGCTGCTGGCCGAGTTCAAGAAGCGCGTGCCGGGCGTGCCGACCAAATCCGGCATCATGGTCGGACTGGGCGAGACCGACGAGGAGATCGTCGAAGTCATGGCCGACATGCGTGCCCATGACATCGACATGATCACGATCGGCCAGTACCTGGCGCCGTCCAACTCGCACCTGCCGGTGCGTCGCTACGTCCACCCGGACACGTTCGCGATGTTCGAGGCCCGCGCCCGCGAGATGGGCTTCCAGCATGCGGCCGTGGGAGCGCTGGTGCGCTCGTCGTACCACGCCGACCAGCAGGCGCACGCCGCCGGCATCGGTTGAGAACCCGACCTTGCCGGGAGAGTCTCTGGATCTTTCGCGCGACGGCGCCCGGCTCTGGCCGGGGCCCGCCGGTTCGATCGAAGTGCTGGTCGATGGGGCAGCCACCGTGCGGCGGGGCATCGCGATCATCGCGCATCCGCAGCCGCTGCTGGGCGGCAGCGCGCGCCACAAGGTGCCGCACTTCCTGGCGCGCACCGTCGTCGAGGACGGCTGGCTCGCGATCCGGCCGAACTTCCGCGGCGTGGGTGCCAGCGGCGGCGTCCACGATGCCGGGAACGGCGAGACCGACGACCTCGCGGCCTTGTGCGAAGCCGCACGGGCCGGCGCCATCGGTCGGCCGCTGGCGCTGATCGGCGTGTCGTTCGGCGCCTACGTCTGCGCACGGGTAGCGCGGCGCCTGGCCGACGCCGGCGCGCCCGCATCGCGCACGTGCCTGGCGGCGATGCCGTTCGGCGATGTGCCGGCCGGCCGTCGTTACGACACGCCGGATGGGATGCCGGCCGCCCTCGTGCTGCACGGCGAACTCGACGAACAGGTGCCGCTGGCATCGATCTTCGACTGGGCGCGCCCGACATCCCAGCCGGTCACCGTCATCGCGGGCGCGGACCATCTGTTCACCGGCAAGCTGCCGGTCGTTCGCGCGCAACTGCGTGCGCATCTGGATCTGAAATGAGTGCCGATCGCCGCTTCGCCATGCTGGGCGCGCTGTTCGCATTGATCGGCGTCGGCGCCGGCGCGTTCGGCGCGCATGGCCTGAAGGCCCGCGTCTCCCCCGAGTTGCTCGCGATCTTCGAGACCGGTGTGCGCTATCAGATCTATCACGCCCTGGCACTGCTGGCCGTCAGTTTATGGCTGCGGCAAGGGTCGCATCGGGCGTTGCACGCGGCCGGCTGGCTGTTCGTCGCCGGCACGCTGGTCTTTTCGGGCAGCCTCTACGTGCTGACGGCCACGGGCGTGCACTGGCTCGGCGCGATCACGCCGATCGGCGGCACCGCGTTGCTCGCCGGCTGGGCGTGCCTGGCCTGGGGTGTCGCTCGCGGCCGATAAACGCCAGGGCTCGTTAACGCCACGGCGCTTCGGATCCCTCGGCCCCTAGGGTGCGGCCTTATCCGCGCTCGTCGCCATGGGCATGGGGGTGGCCGTGCTCATGCCCCTCATGCTCATGCCCACCGTCCCCATCGTGCTCATGCTCGTGCGGGAGCACGATCCAGCAGGTGCGCCCCTCGGTCGCCAAGCCCACCGTCGCGCCATGCGGCAGCGTCAGCTTGGGTGAGGCATGACCGAACGGCAACCCGCTCAGAATCGGCGCGTCGACGCGCTGGGCCAGCCATTTGATGACGGCCTTCAAGTCGAAGCCGCCATCGTGATCGCCGAGCTTGTATCCATTGACGTAGCCCAGCACGATCGCCTTCTGCCGCGCGAGCACGCCTGACAGCCACAATTGCGTCAGCATCCGCTCGACGCGGTACGGGTGCTCGTTGACCTCTTCGAGGAACAGGATGCCGCCATCCACCTGCGGAAAGTACGGCGTGCCGAGCAGCGTGCAGACGATCGACAGGTTGCCTCCCCAAAGCGTGCCGCGCACGTCGACGCCCGACGGTCCCTGGTAACGAAAACCCAGCAGTTCGAGCCGCCCGTTCATCGCGTCATCGAAAGCGCCCAGCGTCGTCTCGTCGACGGCGTCGAAGGTGTCCGCGCCGAAATCGGCGAGCAGCGCCGGGCCCGCCCAGGTGACCGCACCGGCTTGCGCCAGCATCGCCAGGTGGAACGCCGTGAAATCCGACAACCCCACCCAGCGCTTGCCGGCCGCCGCCAGCGCCGTGAAGTCCAGCGACGGCAGCAACCGCGTCAACCCATAACCGCCGCGGCTGATCATCACGATCGGCTCCGAGGCCGCCGCCGCTCGCACGAAAGCGCCCGCGCGCTGCGCATCGCTGCCGGCGAACCGCTGCTTGCGCGCTCGCGCCGCCCGATCAACCCGGACCCGATAGCCGGCACGCGCCAGGTGCGCGATACCGCGCTCGAAACGCCCATCCTCGGGCACCACGCCCGAAGGCGAGATCACGTAAATACCCGTCGGGGACGAGGTGGCGAGTTCCGGCAGGGGCGCTTGCTTTTCCACAATACGGGCGATGACTAAAAGATGCCGGCAGTTTGCCACGATCGACCGCTCATTCTGGCGGCAAGGGGTCTTCCGCGGCACCCTTCGCCGCTTTGCCTGTTTTTTGCCCCATCCGCGTCCCGCAACACCGGCGCCGATGTGGTTTTCGGGCAAATTTCTATTGAAAATCAATCGTTTATGTTTCCACCGCCGAATCTTTTCCTCCGCCCGTCAGCTTTCTTTACGCGCCTTGTCCCCGCGTTTATGCACCCGTTGTCCCCACGATTGTCCCCTCGACGCGCTTCCACGGTGCGAAATGCACATCTGACGACAGTCTTTCCACAGTGTTATCCACTGCAAATCTGGATAACGTCGACCGAAAAGGCTCTGAAATCAGCCGCCCACTCATCCGAAACAGGACTTTATTGATTAATAAATCCAGAACGGATATTGTTCGATCAAGGCTGGCGGGAAAGACGTTCGTGCCGACCAACGGTCGGCTCGCCCGTCGGGCGTTTCCTGTTACGCCTCTCGTGCGGGCCCCTCCTTTGCCGGGCGAGGTGTGCATCCCGGCAAGCTCTTTCCGACCCTCTCGGACCAACGCCATGCCCATCGCTTCACGCACGCCGGCCTCCCGCCCCCCTCCCACCGAGGGCGACAGCGCCCGCTTGAGCCCGGCCGCGATCCGGGCGTTCGAGAACATCGCGCACGCGTGGCGGCTGACGGTGGACGAACAGTTGCGATTGCTCGGTGCTCCGGCGCGCTCGACGTACTTCACGTGGCGCAAGCACCCGGAGCAGGCGCGGCTGAGCCGTGACACGCTCGAGCGCATCTCCTACGTGCTGGGCATCTACAAGGCGCTACAGATCCTGCTGCCCGACCCGGTCGCCGCCGATGCCTGGGTTCGCCAGCCGAATGACGCGCCACCGTTCGGCGGCCAACCCGCACTGGCGCTGATGCTCGGCGGCAACGTGGCCGATCTGCATGCGGTGCGCCGCTATCTCGACGCGGCGCGAGGCGCAGGATGGAACTAGGGCCCGTCCTCCCGATGCTCCCTATCGTCCCCGTCGACTGGAATCCCGCCTACCGGATCGTACCGACGCGCTACCCGAGCGTATTCCTGTTCGATCGCGTCGCGGATGCGAGCGATTTCGACGCGCTGTACGAGCTGGAAGCCATGACCAACGACCGGATCCGCGACGAGATCGGCGAACTGCGGCTGGTTCCGCCGCAGGATCGGCTGTTCGGCCCCGGCAGCGGCCCGATCATGGCGGCGTTCACGCACCTGAATCCGGCCGGCAGCCGGTTCAGCGATGGGCGCTGGGGCGTGTTCTATGCGGCGCGAGACCGGTCGACGGCGATCGCGGAGACACGCTACCACCACGCCCGCTTCCTCGCGGCGACCCGCCAGCCGGCGATGCACCTGCCGATGCGGCTGTATCGGGTGACGATCGCCGCGCCGCTGCATGACTTGCGCGCTGATACCCCGGCGCTGCGCGCGGTGCACGACCCAGTCGAGTACCGGGCCGGCCAGGCGTTGGCTGCCGAGCTCCGTGCAGGGGGATCAGCCGGCGTCGTCTATCACAGCGTGCGCGAGCCCGGCGGACAGAACGTGGGCCTGTTCAAGCCGACGGCCGCGCGCGACTGCCTGCACGCAGCGCATCTGCTGTATCACTGGAACGGCACCGGGTTCACGGCCGTCTATGAAAAGACCGACTGATCTGGCACCGTGGTGAGTCACGCCTGCCCCGAGGCGGACGCATCCTCGCCATGATTCGGGGGCATGGCCGGGGGCGCCGGGCCGAAGGCCCCTTCGGTGCCGGAACAGGCGTGCCTTGCTTGGCCTTGCCCTGAAGGGCGCGGCTTGCGCCTCGGCCCTGGTCAGCGTGCGCCCGGCGGCGTCTCGCGCGAGTTAGGCGTGCGCAGGTTGATCAGCTCGCCCTCGCTCAGGTATTCGAACAGCGTGACGACCCTCGCGACACCCGGCACCATGCTGGCGACCTGCGCTCCCCGGTCGCCTTCGCGCTGGGTGACGACGCCCATCAGGTAGACGGTGCCGGATTCGGTGACGACCTTGAAGATGTTGGACTGCAGGTCGCGCGCCTCGATCAACGAGGCCCGCACGCGCGCGGTCAACGCCGCATCGCTGGTCGAACGGGCGATCGACGGCTTGAATCCGACCTGCAGTTCGTTGTGGATGCTGCGCACGTTCTGCACGCCAGCGACGGCCTTCTCGGCCAGCTCCTTCTGCGCGTCGTCGTTGACGAAGCCGCTGAGCAGCACTTTCCGGTTGAAGCTGGTGACGCTGACCGATTGCCCCTTGGCGATCGCCGACGTCAGCCGCGACTGCGCGCTCAACTCGATCGACTGGTCCTCGGTCTGCGCGCCGACGCTGCGCCGGTCGATCGCCGCCATGCCGCCCACCGCGGCGCCCGCGGCCACCAGCGGCACGCAGCCGGACGACGCCAGCAGCGTGGCGCCGATCATCAGCGCCGCCACGCCACGCACCATCCAGTCCTTCATCGCCGGTCCGACACCAGCCTTCGTCATCAAACAATCGTTCGTCATCAGGATTCCTCGTCGACATCGCCGAGCAACTCGGCGTCGATGCCGTCACACAGGCAGTGGATGGTGAGCAGGTGGACCTCCTGGATGCGTGCGGTCCGGTCATGCGGCACGCAAAGATGGACGTCGCCGTCCGCCAGCAACTGGCCGAGCCGGCCGCCGCCGCGACCGGTCAGCGCGATGATCCGCATGCCGCGCTCGACCGCTGCCTGCGCGGCCGCCAGCACGCTGGGCGAGTTGCCGCTGGTGCTGATCGCGATCAGCACGTCGCCGTCGCGACCCAGGCCACGCACCTGGCGCGCGAACACCTCGTCGTACGAATAGTCGTTGGCGACCGCGGTCAGGATCGAGGTGTCGGTGGTCAGCGCGATGGCGGCCAACTCCATCCGCTCGCGCTCGAAGCGGCCGATCAGTTCGGCGGCGAAATGCTGGCAGTCGGCCGCGGAACCGCCGTTGCCGCACAGCAGGATCTTGCCGTCGTTGGACAAGGTCTCGACCAGCAGGCGGACCGCATGTTCGATGGCGTCGGCCATGACGTCGACGGCACCTTGCTTGGCGCGGATGCTGTCGTCGAAATGCTGCCGGATGCGGCGGTTCAAGCTCATGCGGGGGATTATAGCGAGGGATGCGCTGATCGATTCGCGCGATTCGACGTGCTCCCGGGACCTCAGAACGCCGAGCGAATCCAGCGGCACGCCTGGCCGTCGAACGCGACGACGTCGAAGCGGCATGCCGGCCACGGCCGCTGGCCGAACCGCGCCAGCAGGAATACCTGCGCGGCCCGGCGCACACGGGCCTGCTTGGCCGCATCGATACTGGCCGCCGCCCCGCCGAAATCACTGCGCCGGCGCTGCCGCACTTCGACGAACACCCACTCGTCGCGATCGCGCATGACGAGGTCGAGTTCGCCGAGCCGGCTGGACGCGTTGGCGGCGACCGGCGACAGGCCTTGCCCGATCAGGAACGCCTGGGCACGCTGCTCGGCCTCGCGGCCCTGCCGCTGGGTCGGCGACAAACGGGGCGCGGCGTCGGCCGCCGCACGGGATGCCTTCATCGCGCCGCCGTCTTCAGCGGAACGACCTGCCCGCCGCGAAACTCGGCGGCGACCGCCTGGCGCTCGACGCGCAGGTCGCGCCGCAGGTCGACGCGCAGCCAGCCGGTCACGCCGTCGAGTTCGAAAACGCTCTCGCCGCCGACGATCATCCGGGCGACGCGATACGCATCGATGCCCAGCGCGTAGAGACGCTGGAAATCCAGATGCCGCAGCGTCCGCTCGCGCGGATAAGCCATCACCGCGGTGTTGGTCGGGTCGATCTGCCACGGCATGTCGACGAGACGGATGCCGTCCAGTTCGGAGCCACGATTGGCGATGTTGGCCTGCACGGCGTTGAGCTGCGACGTGCCGAACAGTGGAATGTCGGCGCGCAGCGCGGCGCGCACCATCCGCAGGTTGTCGGGACTGACGACCGCGAAGGCCGAATCGGCGCGGGCGCCGGCCAGCACGGCGCGCCAGTCGCCGGCATCGCCGCCGTCGATCTCGACCGCATCGACGACCGCGCCGCCGAGCTCGGACCAGCGCTGCTCGAAGGCCGCGATCCCGCGGCGCGCCAGCGACGAACTGTCACCGATCATCAGCGCCTGGAGCGGCCGGCGGCCGATGATCCGCGAAGCGGCCTCGGCATAGGCTTCGTCGGCCACCTGGCGCCCTTCGCCCTCGATGGCCAGGCTGAAGAAAGCGATGTCGCGGGGCACGCGGCGATCGGCGTCCGGCAGGTTCAGCGCCAGCACCGGCACCGGCAGCGCACCCAGGTCGGCGATCGCGTTGACGTTGTCGCGCGTCAACGGCCCGATGGCCATCGAAAAGCCGCGCGCGTGCAGCGCCTGCACGGTACGCGACAGCGTTTCGTCACCGACCACCAGCGGCAGCACCTCGACGGCGACGTCCTGGCCGTCGACGGTCCATGCGGTCTTGACGCCGGCGATGACGGCCTTGGACGCGGCCACGTAGTCATCGCTGGCGGATTCGATCAGCAGCGCCAGGCGTGTCGGCCCGGTGCCGAACACGATGCGCTGGCGCCCGGCGGCGGCCGGCTGCGTCTGCGCGCGGATCAGCGCCGGCGCCGCCGCGGCGCCGGCCAGCAAGCCTTGCAAGAGGCGACGCCGTGCGAACATGCTGCAATCCCCCGTATCGTTGGTCTTCGTCGAGCGTCACCGGCACCCATGCGAGCCGCCCTGCGGCCCACCGTGCACCCCTCCGGGTGACACCGCGAAGACCCCACCGCCCGCCATGCCCGACCGAGATCCCTCGCCTGCCCCCGTGATGCCCGCCGCCCCGGCGACGATGACCATGAAAACCGTTACGACGGAAACGGCCGTCGCGACGGATACGGCGAGCGAGGCAGCGGCGGCGGCCGACGCCGAGCCCTCGCACGACCGGCAGACGCCGGGCAGCCGCTTCGGCGCATTATATGTAGTCGCCACCCCCATCGGTAACCTGTCCGACCTCGGCCAAAGGGCCGGTGACACGCTGCGACACGTCCGCTGGGTGGCGGCCGAGGACACGCGCGTCTCCCGGGTGCTGCTGGACCGGATCGGCGCCTCGGCCCGGCTGCTGACCGTCCACCAGCACAACGAGCACAGCGCCGCCGCCACGCTGATCGGCCGGCTGCGCGACGGCGACGACGTCGCGCTGATCACCGACGCGGGCACGCCGGCGATCAGCGACCCGGGTTCGCAGATCGTCGCCGCCGCGCACGCGCAGGGGTTGCGGGTCATCCCGATCCCCGGCCCCAGCGCGCCGGTCACGCTACTGAGCGCCGCGGGCCTGCCGCCATCACCGTTCCTGTTCGAAGGCTTCCTGCCGCCCAAGGACAAGGCTCGCGACGAGCGGCTGCACGCGCTGCGGCGACACGCCGACGCGCTGGGGGCCCATGTACTGCTGTTCGAAGCGCCGCACCGCATCGATCGAACGCTGGCGGCGATCGCGCGATCGCACGGGCCGGCCCGACGGCTGGTCATCGGCCGCGAGCTGACGAAGAAGTTCGAGCAGATCGTGACGCTGGACGCCGGCGAAGCGCTCGCCTGGCTCGACGCCCGCCCCGAGCACAGGCGTGGCGAGTTCGTGATCGCGATCGCCGCCGACGCAGCGCCCCCGACCGGCACGCTGTCGCCCGCCAGCGACGCCGCCGGACCGCCGGCGGACGCGGGGTTAGAATCCGAGCTCGTCGATTGGCCTGCCGCCGCGCACGGCCTCGCGACACCGCGCGCGCTGCTGCAACGCCTGCTGCGCGACCTCCCCACCAGCCGCGCCGTTCGCCTGGCCGAGGAACTCACCGGCCAGCCTCACAAGGCGCTTTACGCGCTGGCGCTCTCGCTCAAACGTGATGACGACTGAATGAACCCTGATGCTGCATCGATCTGGCGCGCACCGCGCTGGGCCCTGTCCGTCCTGCTGGCCGCGCTCGCGATGCTCGGTCCGTTCGCGATCGACACCTACATCCCCGCGTTCTCGGGGATCGCCAAGGCGCTGGACGCCACACCGCTGCAGATGCAGCAGACGCTGTCCGCCTACCTGCTCGGCTTCGCGTTCATGAACCTGTTCCACGGTGCGCTGTCGGACAGCTTCGGGCGCCGGCCGGTCATCCTCTGGGGCATCGGCATGTTCACGCTGGCCTCGGCCGGCTGCGCGCTGTCGACGAGCATCGGCGCGCTGGTGTTCTTCCGCGCGCTGCAGGGGCTGTCGACCGGCGCCGGCATCGTCGTGTCGCGCGCCGTCATCCGCGACATGTTCCCGCCCAGCGAAGCACAGCGGGTGATGGCGCAGGTGACGATCTATTTCGGCGTGGCGCCCGCCATCGCGCCGATCATCGGCGGATGGCTGTACGTGCACCTGGACTGGCACAGCGTGTTCTGGCTGCTGACGATCATCGGCGTGCTGCTGTGGGTGGCCAACTTCAAGCTGCTGCCCGAGACGCTGCACGTCGACCAGCGCCAGCCGTTCAACGTCGGCGACCTGATGAGCGGCTACAAGACGATGTGCTCGGACCCGCGCTTCGTGCTGCTGGCGCTGGCCAGCGGCGTGCCGTTCAACGGCATGTTCCTCTACGTGCTGTCGGCGCCGGCCTTCCTCGGCGAGATCCTCGGCCTGGCGCCCACCCAGTACTTCTGGTTCTTCCTGTTCACGATCAGCGGCATCATGTCCGGCGCGATGCTCAGCGGACGGCTGGCCGGCCGGATCCTGCCGCGGCGGCAGATCCACCGCGGCTTCACGATCATGTTCGTCTTCGGGGTCGCCAACCTGGTCGCCAACCTGCTGTTCGAACCGCAGCTGTGGTGGGCGCTGCCGGTGATCGGCGTGTTCACGTTCGGCTGGGCACTGATGGTGCCGGTCGTCACGCTGCTGGTGCTCGACCTGTATCCGACCCGGCGCGGCATGGCCTCGTCGCTGCAGGCCGTCGTCGGCAGCCTGTCGAACGCGTTCGTGGCCGGCGTCATCGCGCCGATGGTCATGCACTCGGCGCCTACCCTGGCCCTCGCATCGCTGCTGCTGATGTCGATCGGCCTCGTCGCGTGGCTCTACCTGCGGCGCCGCTTTCCGGAGGCCACGCTGTCCGCCCCGACAGCGTGAATCCCGCCCGTCGCTCGGCCACGCGGTTCGTCCCGGGTCCATTCATCCCGATGGCGAACGCGTCGAACCGGGCAAACCGTGCTGCGTCTCCCAATGTCGGAAATCGCTGATTCAGGTCACCAGTCATCCGGGCCTGTCATCAGTCGACGATTGGCCGACGATTGGCCGACGACTAGCCGACGATCAGCCGACGTTCATCTCCGCCACGTGGCTGGCGAGCGCGTTGCGATACGCCTGCGTGTCGACGTGGCAGGCCATCCGCGGCTGCGGGACGAAGCGGTAGCCGCCGCTGACGTCGGGCCAGTTGCCCAGCATGCGCGCGCGCAGCGCGGCGGTGAACTCGGGCGACGCGTGCTGCGCGCGGATCGAACGGGCGACGAACTCGGCCTGCTCGTGCTTGACCTGCCAGCCCATCGCCTCGCCGGTGGCCAGCCCGACGACGAACAGGTTGTCGTGCCCGGGCGGCACGATGTGCAGGTAGAGCCGGGGCGCGGCGCCTTGCCAGTTCAGTACTTCGGCATCGATGAACGGGTACTCGAGCCGGCTGCCGGTCGCGCAGACGATCGCGTCATATTCGCCGGCATCGCCACCGACGAAGGCGACGCGCCGCCCCTCGACACTCTCGACGTCGGGCCGCACCTTCAACGTGCCATGCCCGATGTAGTGCGGCACCTGCGCATTGACCACCGGCGGCAGCTCATGGATCGCGTAATCGGGCCGGGGCAGGCCGAAGCGCTGCGCATCGGCGCCGAACCATTTGAGCACCCGCGCGTCGACCGGCCGCATCAGGCCCGGCAGGATCGCCCGCCGCCGCGTCAGCGTGTCGACCGGGCGGCCGAACAGATACGACGGCACGAAGTAATACCCGCGCCGCATGCTCAAGTCGACCGACGCCGCGTGCGGCACGAGGTCGACGGCCACCTCGCAGCCGCGGTTGGCGCCGCCGATCACCAGCACGCGCTGGTCGGCGAACGCGCGCGCGTCGCGGTAGTCGTTGGCATGCACCAACGTGCCATCGAAGGCGCCGTTCAATGCCGGCCAGTTCGGTGGTCCCCGGCGACCGGCCGCGATGATGACGCCGCGATACGACGCGGTCTGGACCCGCCCGTCGCCGCTATCGACGCTGACACGCCAACTACCGTCGTGCGGCTCGACACGCGTGACGCGCGTACCGA
This sequence comes from Pseudomonadota bacterium, assembly GCA_029779435.1. GTDB lineage: Bacteria > Pseudomonadota > Gammaproteobacteria > Burkholderiales > Burkholderiaceae_E > JAKPAM01. The sequence continues at coordinate 12,845 of JAKPAM010000145.1, forward strand.
ACCGGTAGAACTCGCGCAGGCCGAAATGCCGCGCGAAATCGTCCAGGTAAGCGAGCAGCCGCGCATGACTGGGAAAATCCGGAAAATCGGCCGGCATCGGATAGTCGGCGAACTGAAGCGTCTCGCGCGACACGATCGTGTGCGATCCGCGATGCGCGGTCGTCATCGGATGCGCGGGATTCGTGCGGCCGCCCAGATCGCTCCATGCCTCGAACGCGTCGAACGCGATCGCATGCCTCTGCAGGTTGCGCGCCACGGCGAGGCCGCTCGGCCCGGCGCCGATCAACGCGTACTTGTCTTCGGTCGGCAAGCCAATTCTCCCACTACATCACCGGAACGAACGCCGTTCAACGCGTCATCATGATGGGTTTCAGTTCGGTCGTCTGCCGCAACCGCTCCGCCGTCTGGCGCGCCTGCTCGCGCTCGGGATAAGGCCCGGCGCGCAGCTTGTACAACCCGCCGTCCAGCCGGACGTGCACCTGCGACACGATCCAGCCGGCTTCGCGCGCCAGCTTCGCGCGACCGGCCTCGGCACCGTCGCGCGACGAGTAGGCGGCCAGTTGCACGTAGTGGCCGGCGGCCATCTCCGCCGCGGCGGCCTGCGCCGCGCGTGCCGCCTGCACCTGCGCCGACGCACCTTCCGCTATCGGCAGCGGCCCCGCGCCGGAACCGGAACGGCTTTCGCCGGTCATCGCCGACACGGTCGTCATGCCGGAGCGCCGGGGCGTCGCCGAATCTCCCGGCGCGGAGGCGCCCGCTACATGGCCAGCGATCACGACATCGGTCGAGGCGGCGACGATGGCTTCGATCGCCAGCGACGACGCGGCGGGGGTCGGCGCGTCTCCCGTCGCACCTGGCATGCCCGGCGCCCCCGACGAGGCGGACGCCAACGTCGGCGCATTGGAAGCAGGCGTGCCGGACGATGGGGCACCCGCCATCGAAGCGCCAGCCGGCGGCGCGAGCATCGCCGCACCGCCGCCATCATTGGTGACGTTCCCGGCATTCGCCGGGCCGCCCGCGCTCGCGACGTTGTCCGGCACGCGCACCGGCATGCCATCGTCGCCGTCGAAACGCGTGATCTGCTCGACCTCGACGCGCGCATGCCCGGCGTTGACGTAGCCGAGCTTGGCCGCGGCCGTCCACGACAGGTCGATCAGCCGGTTGTTCAGGAACGGACCGCGATCGTTGACGCGCACGATCACCGAGTTGCCGTTGCTCAGGCTCGTCACGCGCACGTAGCTGGGAATCGGCAGCGTCGGGTGCGCCGCCGTCATCCCGTACATGTCGTAGACCTCGCCGCTCGACGTCTTCTGGCCGTGGAACTTGCGGCCGTACCAGCTCGCCACCCCTTGCTCGCGATAAGACGCCAGTTCGCCGCGCGGAGTATACGTGCGGCCAAAGACGACATAAGGGCGGGTCGTCGCCGACACGATCGGCTCGCGGCGCGGACGCGCATCCGGTATCGCCGCCAGGTCCGTCGGCGCACCGCTGCCCGGGCCGTCGTCCAGGTAATAGCCGCCGCCGGACGATGATCCCGCCTTGCCCGCGCGCGGCGACGTCGACGGGGAAGTCGGCGTGCTGGAGCAACCGGCCATCAGCGCCAGCGCGCTGACGCCGCAGACCAGCGCCGCGCGTCCGAACGGCGTGCCGGCGATCATCCGCGCGCCTTGCGCTCGCGCTGGATCAATTGCTCGGCCACCATCAGCGCCCCACCGGTGGAACCGGCCATCGACGGCGCCGTCATGTACTTGCCGTTTATCGCCAGCATCGGCACGCTGTCGACCTTGTACGCCGATGCCATCGCCGTCGCCTTGCGCATCAGCGTCGTCACCGCGAACGATTCGTAGCTGTCCTTGAACGCCTTGGCGTCGATGCCGAGCTTGGGCATGAACGCCGTCATCGCGCCCACCGTATCCAGGTGGTTGCGCTCCTTATGGATCGCGTCGAAGATCTTCTCGAGCGTCGCGTCGTCGGCCTTGCCCATGTTGACCAGCGCGTAATAGAGCTGCTGGTGCTTGACCTCGTTGAACGGCACGTGGACCTTGCGGAACGCGACGTCGGACGGCAGCTTGCGAACCCATTCGCGCAGCACCGGCTCCAGCATCGCGCAGTGCGGGCAGCCGAACCAGAAGAACTCGATGACCTCGATCTTGTCGGGCGCCTCGGTGGGCTGCGCCGGATTGATCGCGCGGAACTGCGTGCCTTCGACGATCGCAGCGCCCTGCGCGGCCGCCAGGCGCGACAGCGACGCGAGGCCGCCGCCGACGCCGGCAGCCACCGCCGACTTGAGCCAGAAACGCGTGGAGGGATTGAACGTCGACATGATTGGGGATCCTCGTGCCAAGTATCGGATGAACTAAGCGATGCACCGCGCGATGACCGAACCGATGCGGGGCTGGCAGGGCAACGCGCGCCCGAAGGAGACATGCCGGTGGACGCGCGGCACCGGCGCCGCGAATCAGCGCTGGCGGACCACCGAGGCCTCGATACCGCTTTCGGCCAGCTTGGCGCGCACGCGATTGATCTCGTCGATCTGCGCGTAGGGCCCGACGCGCACGCGGTACAAGGTCTGCCCGTTGACGTCGGAGTTCAGCACCCGCGCCTCGTAGCCGATCAACGCGAGCCGCGCCTTCATGCCCTCGGCGTCGTCCTGCGAACGGAACGCGCCGGCCTGCAGCACGAACGTCGTCTTGTCCTCGCGGTCGGCGTCGGCGACGCGCCCCGGTCCGGGAATCACGTTGGCAGAGGGCGGCGACGGCAGCGCATCGACGCCGCCGGGCGGCAGGGCCGGCGAGGCGGGCGGTGGCGACAGCGCGGCGATCGGACCGGCCGGCGGCGACGGGGGCGGCAGGGACGACGATGGCGCGCCGCCGTCGGCGGCCTGGCGGCTCTTGCCGTACAGCGGCCGGTTGGGATCCGGCGCCTCGGCGCCCGGCTTGATGTCGGTGACGCGGTCGGGCCCCTTGGCCAGACGATTGACGAACGGCACCGGCGCGCGCGTGACGAAGATCGCCACGACGACGGCGATGACCAGGCCCAATACCAGCCCGGACAGGAAGCCCAGAATCGTCCCCCCGCCCTGGCGCTTGCCTTGGCGGACCTTGGGTGCGGCCATCTACATTCTCTCCGGCGCTGAAACGCCCAGTAACGTCAAGCCGTTACGCAAAACCTGACGCGCGGCGGCCAACAGGGCCAATCGCGCCAAGCGAAGCGACGCGTCATCGACGAGGAATCGCTCCGCATTATAGTAAGAATGAACTTCGGCGGCTAAGTCTTTGAGGTAAAAGACGATCGAATGTGGTGACATTTCGTCGGCCGCCGTCGCCAGCAACGCCGGGAACTCGGCCATCATCGTCATCAGCGCGAACTCGCGCGGCGACGCCAACGGCGCCAGGTCGACGCTCGCCAAGGCGTCGGCCGACCCGTCGGCCGCGCCGAAGCGCTCGGCCCACTGCGCGAACACCGAGCAGATCCGCGCATGCGCGTACTGCACGTAGTAGACCGGGTTCTCGTCGGTGCGCGACAACGCCAGATCGACGTCGAACACGAACTCGGTATCCGGCTTGCGCGAGATCAGGAAGAAGCGCACCGCGTCGCGGCCCCGCTGCAGGTCGCCATCGCCGCTCCAGTCGATCAGGTCGCGCAGCGTGACGTAGGAACCGGCGCGCTTGGAGATCTTGACCTCTTCGCCGCCCTTCATCACGGTGACCATCTTGTGCAGCAGGTAGTCCGGGTAGCCGGTGGGGATGCCGATCCCCAGCGCCTGCAGGCCGGCGCGCACGCGCGCGATCGTGCCGTGGTGGTCCGAGCCCTGGATGTTGATCGCCCGTTCGAAGCCGCGCCGCCACTTGGTCACGTGGTACGCGACGTCGGGCACGAAGTACGTGTAGCCGCCGTCGGACTTGCGCATCACGCGGTCCTTGTCGTCGCCGTACTCGGTCGAGCGCAGCCACAGCGCCCCGCCTTCCTCGAACGTCTTGCCCGCCGCGACCAGCGCATCGACGGCGGCCTGGACCTTGCCGTCGGCGTACAGCGACGACTCGAGGAAATAGTTGTCGAAGCGCACGCCGAACGCCTGCAGGTCCAGGTCCTGCTCGCGCCGCAGCGCCGCCACCGCGAACGCGCGCACCGCGTCGAGGTCGTCGGCGTCGCCGCTGGCCGTCACCGCCGGCACGCGCTCGGCCGACACGGTCTGGCCGGCCAGGAACTGCGTGGCGATCTCCTTGATGTAGTCGCCGCGATAGCCGTCGGCCGGAAACGTCGGATCCTGCGGATCGAGGCCGCGCGCGCGCGCCTGCACCGACAACGCCAGGTTGCTGATCTGCGCGCCCGCGTCGTTGTAGTAGAACTCGCGCTGCACGCGCCAACCCGACGCGTCGAGCAGCGCCGACAGCGCATCGCCCAGCGCGGCCTGGCGGCCGTGGCCGACGTGCAGCGGCCCGGTCGGATTGGCCGACACGAATTCGACCAGTACCGGCCGGCCCTGGCCGCGATCGCTGCGGCCGTAGGCGTCGCCGGCGCCCAGCACCACGCCGATGACGGCGCGGCGCGCCGCCTCGGTCAGCGTCAGGTTCAGGAAGCCCGGTCCGGCGATCTGCAGGTCGGCCAGCAACGTCCCGCCGTCGGCGGCGCGCACGGCCTGCGCGAGGCGATCGGCGACCTGCCGCGGATTGAGCTTGAGCGGTTTGGCCAACTGCAGCGCGAGGTTGCATGCCAGATCGCCATGACTGGCCTGCTTGGGACGGGACAGCGTCGCCGGCGCGTCGAAGCGCGGCGCCGCGTCGGCGGTGACCGCGCCGGCGGCAATCTGCTCGGTGATCAGCGCACGACCGGCGGTATCGATGAGGGCCGCGAGGGCCTGTTTTTGTTCGGCTAGCATGGGCCCGGATTGTACTCGGGCGTCGGTGCGCGCCGCGCCATCGGCTCACCCATGGACGAACGCGCAAGCCGCGGGATGAAGCGCGTAGCCCGTGCCGGGCGGCAGTCCGCCCGGCGCCGACGATCACTCGAGGTGCGCGCGCACCATCCACGCCATCTTCTCGTGCTGTTCCATCAGCCCGGTCAGGAAGTCGGCGGTACCTTCATCGGTGTTATCGCTGGCGATGTCCACGTCCTTGCGCAGTTCGCGGATCACGTGCTCGTGCACGCCCAGCAGCGACTTGAGCATCTCGTCGGCCGTCTTGGTCTGGCCGGCCTTGTCGTCCACGCGCTTGGCCTTGGCGTAGACATCGAGCGTCGACGTCGACTTGCCGCCGAGCATCCGGATGCGCTCGGCCACCTCGTCCATGATCTCGTCGACCGCTTCGTACTGCTCCTGGAAGAACGCGTGCAGCGGGCCGAAGTGCACGCCGACGACGTTCCAGTGCGCGCCGCGGGCCGCGAAATACAACGCGACTTCATCGGCGAGCAGCGTCTGCAGCAGGTTGATGACGGTTTCGCGTTGTTTGACGGTCAAGCCGATGTCGATTTTTTCCATGACCTTTGTCCTCATTGGAGTGGGCGGGAATGGGAACGATGTTATCGATGGAGGATAAATAACTCCAATCAATAGATCGCAACGCAACGATAGTCACATGCAATCACACGCCTCGTCACGCCCCCCTCCGAGGAAAGTCCGGAACCTCACGGTGCTGCGCGGATGGCGATGATGGCGACGCGTGTATGGATCATCGTCGCGGGAACCCCCGGAAACTGGCAATTCCTCGAGCAGAGGCTGAGGGGCCGCATCGAATCGCATCGAATCGAGCAGATCGATCGGCGTCTGCTTAGCGCGTCACCCGTCGGCCGAGCCGGGCGCGCAGCCGCTCGGCGAACACGTCGACGACGATCGGCTTGTCCAGGCACTCGACCTCGTCGAAGCCGGCGAGCGATTCAGCCGTGACCGGGCCGTCGTCGCCCAGCAGCGCGAACACCGGCACGCCGCGCGTCGCCGGATCGGCGCGCAGCCGCGCCAGCAGCGACAGGCTGTCGATGTCGCGCAGATCCATGTCGAGCATCAGCAGGTCGGGCCGATGGTCGCGCAGGCCGCGCAGGCCCGACGCGCTGTCCCGCGCGTGGATCAGGCGCAAGCCCGGCCAGCGCTCGAGCAGCGTGACCATCACGTACGCGTTCAGGTCGTTGTCGTCGACGTACAGCACGACGCCAGTCGGTTCGCCGCCATCGTCACCGTCCGGCGCATCGCGGGCGTCGTCGGGCTGCTGCTGCTGCGGCTCGGCCTCGCCGCGCGGCACGGTCACGCTGACCTGCGTGCCGCAGCCCGGCTCGCTGTCGACGGCGATGTCGCCGCCCATCAACTGGACGAGCTGGCGCGACAGCACGAGCCCCAGGCCGGCGCCCGCTATCGGCGAGCTGTCACGGCCGAGCCGGTTGAAGCGTTCGAACAGGTGCATCAACTGGTCTTCGTTCATGCCGATGCCGGTGTCGACGACGCGCACCGACACCATCGACGGCCCTTCGTCGATCGCGATCGTCACGCGGCCGCCGGCCCGGTTGTATTTGATCGCGTTGTTGACGACGTTCAGCAGTACCTGGCTCAGCCGCAAGCGGTCGGCTTCGACCGCGATCGGCGGATGCAGCAGATAGTCGGCGCGCAGCGAGACGCCGGCGGCTTGCGCCTGGTTTTCGACCAGGCGCATCACTTCGTCGAGCAGCGAACGCAGATCGATGCGCACGGTATTCAGCGACACCTTGCCGGCCTCGACCATCGACAGGTCGAGCACGTCCTCGGTCAGCCGGAGCAAGTGCCACCCCGCCTGGCGGATCGCCTCGACGTGCGCGGCCTGCCGCTCGTTCAGCGGTCCGCTCTGACGCTGGTGCAGCAGGTCGGCGAAACCGATCACCGCATTCAGCGGCGTGCGCAACTCATGGCTCATCTGCGAGATGAACTTGGATTTGGCCGAGCTGGCCGCCTCTGCCCCCAGCCGGGCCAGACGCTCGCGCTCGGCCGCCTCGTGCTCGCGCAGATCGTGCATGACGAGCGTGACCAGCGGATCGGCCTCGGGGCCCGAACGCGACGAGCTGACATTGACCGGAATCCGCTCGCCGCAGGCGCTCAGGCATTCGTAGCGCGTCTGGCTGGCATCGGCCGGCAGCACGGCGAGCCCGTCGATGATCCAGCGCAGCGCCTGAGCGACCTCGTCGTGCCGCTCGGACGCCACCAGCCGCAGCACCGACGTGCCGAGCACCTCGTCGGCACGGTAGCCGAACACGCGCTCGGCCGCGTGATTGAACACGATCAGGTCGAGATCACGATCGATCGTCACGATGACCTCGTGCGTCGCGTCGAGGATGCCGGCCAGACGACGCTGCCGCTCGTGCAGCTCGGTCACGTCGATGCCGGTGATCAGGACCGATTCACGGTTCTGGAACTCGATCGGCCGGCCGCTGATCAACACGCACAGGTAGCTGCCGTCGGGGCGGCGCGATTCGACCGGGAAGTTGCGTACCGCGCGCCCGGCGCGTATCGGCGCATAGAAGTCCTGGCGCAGTTCCTCGGGTACGACCACGTGCGCACTGATCATCGAACGGCCCAGCACCTCGTCGCGTGTCACGCCGTAGCGCTCGCAGAACGCGGTGTTGACCACTTGCAGGCTGTAATCGGCCAGGTCGGCGATCGACGCCGAGATCGGCAACGAATCGAGCGCGACCATGAAGCGCTCGTTCGATTGCCGCGCCTCGCGCAGCGCGGCCAGCCGCGCGCGGTCGGCCGCCAGCGAATCGAGCGCGAACGAGGTCTGGCCGGCGATCTCGGTCAGGATCAGGATCATGTCGCGATCGAAGTAGTCGTCTTCGGTCGCCGCCACGATCAGCGCGCCCCGCGCCAGGCCGTCGACGCGGATCGGAAACGCCGCCAGCTCCTGCATGCCCATGCGCTGCCCGATCGGCATCCAGCCGGTCGCGGCCATGTACCCGCCCAGGTCCTCGACGATCGTCGGCTCGTCCGATCGAACGGCATCGTATGCGGCGTTGCCCGGCGTGCGGATCGCCTGCGCCATGCTGCGCTCGGCATCCTTCATCATGATCTGCGGGCCGGACGCGGCGAACAACAGCGATGCGTCGTCCGACGATTCGTCGTCCTGTTCCAGCACGATGCACGCCAGCAGCGCGTGCCCGGTCATCACGCAGACGTCGCAGATCCCCTGTACCAGCCGCTGGTCGTCCGTCGCGCCGACGATCACTCGATTGGTCTGGCTGAACGCCTGATACATCGCGCTGCGACGCAACGCACGCAGTTCGGCCGCGTCGTCCCCACGGTCGAGCGCGCCAGCGCCTTTGCGGGTCAATGACATGTGCTCGATCCCCTGGGACTCATAGTGGATGGCAAACGCCGAAAGCGAGGTCGGCTCGCGGCCAGTCCCGACCGTCGGAACACACGATACCGCGCTCGAGCAACTGCATCGCGCGGATCACGCCCGAATGCGTGACCCACCACACGGGACCCGCGTCCGGGCCACGCTCTGCGTGCCCGCCACGGCCCGCCTCGTCATCGCGTTGCGCGAGCGCATCGTCGCGCGCGGCCGCGACGCGCGCCATGAACGCACGCACCGATTCGCCGCTGCCGCCGACGCGATGGTCAGCGAACGCGGCGCGCCACTGATCGATCTCGGCACGCGGCACGTCATGCCACAACCGGCCTTCCCACTGTCCGAAATCCATCTCGGCCAGGCGTTCGTCGACGTCGATCCGCAAGCCCGGCCACTGCTCGGCCAGCGACCGCGCGAGCGCCAGGCAACGGCTCAGCGGCGAGCAGCGGACCACGCGCGGTGCCGGCCAGGCGGCGGCGATCGCGCGCGCCGACGATTCGGTATGCGCCGGATCGTCGGCCACGTCCAGGCGGCCATAGCACAGGCCGGTCGGCGTGAGCACGCGCGCATGGCGCACGAGCCGCCAGCCGGCGGGCGCGGCCACGGCCACGGCCGGCGGCGTCGGATTCGGCACGGTCATCACTCGACCTTCGCGCCCGACTCCTTCACCACCTTCGTCCATTTGGCGGTCTCGCCGGCCTGGAACCGGGCGAGATCCTCGGGGCTGCCGAGCTTGGGCTCGAGGCCGTTGGTCTTCAGGCGCTCCTGTACGTCGGGCAGCGCGAAGACACGCCGGAACTCCTTGTTGAGCTTGTCGATGATCGGCGCGGGCACCTTGGCCGTGGTGTAGACCGCGAACCAGGAGGTCGCCTCGAAGCCGGGCACGCCGGATTCGGCGATCGTCGGGATCTCGGGCGCGGCCGGCGAGCGGGTGGCGGTCGTGACGCCGAGCGCGCGCAGCTTGCCTTCCTTCACCAGCGGCAGCGCCGAGGGCATGTTGTCGAAGATCATCTGGATCTGGCCCCCGAGAAGATCGGGGATGGCCATCTGCCGGCCCTTGTACGGGATGTGCGTCATCTGGACGCCGGTCATGATCTTGAACAGTTCGCCCGACAGGTGGATCGACGTACCGATACCCGAAGAACCGAACGACAGCGAGCCGGGGTTCTTCTTGCCGTAGTCGATCAGGTCCTTGACCGATTGGACCGGCAGGTCCTTGTTGATGACCAGCAGGTTCGGCGTCAGGGCCAGCAGCGTGATCGGCGAGAAATCGTGGACCGGATCGTAGGGCAGCTTCGGATACAGCGCGCCGTTGATCGCATGGGTTCCCACGGTGCCCAGCAGCAGCGTGTAGCCGTCGGCCGGCGCCTTGGCGACCATCTCAGAACCGATGTTGCCGCCGGCACCCGGCTTGTTGTCGACGACGACGGGCTGCCCCATCTGGGCCTTCTCGGCGAAGATCCGCGCCAGCGTATCGGGCGCGCCGCCGGACGGAAAGGTCACGACGAAGCGGATGGTCCGGTTCGGATAGTCGGCCTGCGCCTGTGCGGCGGGGCTGAACGCCGCGCCCGCGAGGCCCAGCGCCACGGCAATGGAAGCGGCGCGCAACGGGAGCCCGACGGCGAAAGCGCGCAGACTGCGGCGGCGAGCGGACCCGGCGCCCGGACGACCCGGTGCGGTGGATAGGGCGGGAGTCGTGATGGACGACGAGGGCGTGAAGCGGCCGCTCATGAAGGTCTCCTGGATATCGGCGAGTTGCAAAAAATCCTCTGCCAAGCCCTTGGCGCAGACGAGCAGCGGAGGCAAGGTCTTGGGGGGGCTATAGGTTAGACCAAATCCTGGCGGTTGCCCGTTCCTGCCCGTCCTGGCGCCGGCGTGCCGCCCGGCACCGGCGTTTCGGCATCGAGCAGCATCAGGCTGCCGCCCAGGCTCCACGCATTGCCGAGGTGGGCGGCGGCACCCAGTTCCACGCCCTGGAAGACCGATTTTCCGTTCTGGACCCGGGTCAGGCAGTCGGTGCCGCAAGCGCGATCGTATTCGGTCGTCTTCCAGCGATCGGTCATCTCGATGCGGTCGCTCGCGAAGACGCTCGTCTGCGTGATCTCCGTTGCCCCGCGAAAAGCAAAAAGCGATCAGCCTGGGATGAGCGCGATTGCTGCGATCGCTTGTCGGTAGTAAAATGGCCATATAGTCATATTTCTTGGAACTTCCATGAAAAGCGTTTCCGTCGTCGAAGCCAAGAGCCGTTTTTCCGCCTTGCTGGCCGAGGTGGAGGCCGGCGAGGAAATCGCCGTCACCCGCCACGGCAAGACCGTCGCGCGGCTGGTACCCGGTCGCCCTCGCGTGGCAGCCGATGCGTTTCGCGACTTCTGGGACGCTACGAATGAGATCGATTTGCAGACGCCGCCAGACCCGCCTGCCGAGGACGTCGCCTCGCTGGAAGACTAAAAACCTGTGAACGAATCAGCCACGCCTGGGCCTATCACGCTATGGCAGCCGCGATCTATCTGCTGGACACCAATGTCCTGATTGCCGCGCTAAGGGGACATCCACACGTGCGCTCACGCCTGGAATCCACGCCCCTGGACGCACTGCGCCTGTCCGTCATCGTGCTGGGCGAACTGGAGTTCGGCGCCGAGAAAAGCGCCTATGCGCAGCGCAACCGCGACCGTCTGGCGGCCTTGGCACAGCGCTTGCCTCTGCTCGGCATCGATGGCGATGCCACGCGGCACTACGCTCGGATTCGTGCCGTGCTGGAAAAGCAGGGCACTCCGATCGGCGCCAATGACTTATGGATCGCGGCTCAGGCCCTGGCATCCGGCGCAATGCTGGTGACCGACAACCTGCGCGAATTCGAACGTGTCCCCGGCCTTGCGTTGGAGAACTGGCTGAACTCGCCCTGACCGGCCATTCAGCCCTGCGCCCGAGGCTGTTCGCTCGAACAGCGCGATGACCAGCTCCTTCACGACACGGATGACGGCATCGAGCCAGCATCCGTGACCCGCTATCCTTCCTCGGCCTGAACGCCGAGGTTTGACGCGCTACCCGATCAATGCATCACGGCCGCGCACGTCCCCAGGTAGACGAGCAGTTCGACCCCTTGCTGGGTCGCACCCAGGCAGTCGCCGGTGAACCCGCCCAGCCGGCGGTGGAACCAGCGCCCGAGCAACGCCGTCAGCAGAAGGCCCGCCACGATCATGGCCGCCAGCGCCGGCACGCCGACTGCGATGCCCAATACCACCAGCGCCGGCAGTGTCCACAGGGCCGCGACGGCGAGCGCTCGGCCGCTGATCGCGCTGGCCATCGGCTTGGCCTTGAGCGGCGCCTCGCGCGTCCCCGCCTCGACGTAATCGAGCGTGCGGATCAGCACCAGCGGCGCGAACCGCGACACGACGTGCGCGGTCGCGATCGCAGCCAGCGCCGCCGACGCGTCGCGCCCCGCCAGCGCCGCCAACAGCGACAGCTTCGCGGCGACCGCCAACACCAGCGCCAGCACGCCGAACGTCCCCAGCCGCGAATCCTTCATGATCGCCAGCGCCCGATCGCGATCACGCGCGCCGCCCAGTCCGTCGGCGACGTCGGCCAGGCCATCCTCGTGGAACGCGCCGGTGACGAACACGGTCGCGGCGGTCGAGAATACGGCCGCGACGGCCGCCACGCCCGCGGGCAGCACGTCCGCGCCACTCCCCATACCGGCACCGGCGCTCATCCCCGCGCCCGTCCCCACGGCTCCGCCCAGCAGCATCACCATCGCCTGCCACGCCAACACCGCGATGGCGCCGACCAGCCAGCCGACGCCGGGAAAATGCGCGGCGCTGGCACGCAGGGCCGGCTCGCTGAAACCGACCCATTCGGCCAGCCGCCCCGTGACCGGCAAGCGCGTGAAGAACTGCACGGCCAGCAGGTAATGGCGCAACGCGCGGGCGATCATGCCGGCCCCGCCACGCCCGCGTCGTCGAAGCTGGCCATCTCGTCGAGCAAGCGGCATGCCGACACGATCAATGGCCAGGCCAGCGCCGCACCCGAGCCTTCGCCCAACCGCAGGCCGAGTTGCAGCAGCGGCTCGACGCCCCAATGCGCGAGCAGGCGTCCATGCGCGGCTTCGGCCGAGCGATGCGCGAACACGCAGCGCTGCAGCACCATCGGTGCGAGCTGCTCGGCGACCAGCACGGCAACGCTGGTGATCAGGCCATCGACGACGATGACCCGGCGATCGGCGGCGGCACGCAGCACGGTACCGACCATCGTCGCGATCTCGAATCCTCCCAGGCTCGCCAGGGCCGCCAGCACGCGTACGCTGCTGTCGTTCGGCAAGCCCTGGGCTGCATCGGCACCGTCGTGCGTCATCGCCGCATCCCGCGCCATCACCTGCCGCAGGATCTCGCGCTTGTGCGCCAACCCGGCATCGTCCAGCCCCGTGCCCCGGCCGACGCAGTCGTCGATCGGCCAGCCGGTCAGCCTGGCGAGCAGCAGCGCGGCCGCGCTGGTGTTGCCGATCCCCATCTCGCCGAGCAGCAGCACGTTGCCCGGCAGCGCGCCGGCCAGCGCGATGCCGTTGTCGATCGCCCGCAGGCATTGCTCGGCGCTCATCGCCGGCCCTTGCAGCGCATCGGCCGTGCCGGCCGCGATCCGGCGATCGATCAAGCCGGCACGCGGCGCGATCGCCGTGCGCACCCCGCAGTCGACGACGCTCAGCGCCAGCCCGTGCTGGCGCGCCAGCACGCTGACCGCCGCGCCGCCATCGAGAAAATTGCGGACCATCTGCACGGTCACGTCCGAGGGGTAAGCGGACGTTCGATGCCGGGCCAGGCCGTGGTCGGCCGCGAACACGACGACCTGCGGCGCATGCAGCCGCGGCGCCGTGCCGCCGACGATCATCCCGATCCGGATCGCCAGCGCCTCGATCGCGCCGAGCGCGCCGAGCGGCTTGGTCTTGCCGTCGATACGCCGCGCCAGCCGCGCTTGCAGCGCGGGGTCGTCCAGGTCGTCGATCCGCGCGAGGACCGTCGACAGCGCATCCATCGCGATGGGCGACGCAGGATGGGACGGCGCAGGAACGCTCGCCGCGGGATCGGGCGAAGCCGGTGACGTCGGCTCGCTGCTCATGCGATCAACGCCTCGAGCACGCCCGGATCGACGTGGCGCTCGATGAAATCGGCCAGGCCGTCGAACACCGCGTCGCGCGACGGCACGCGGGCGCCGAACAACGCGGACAGGACGCGCGGATCCTCGAACAGCCCGTGCAGATACAGGCCCAGCACGTTGCCGGAGCGGTTGGCCCAGGCCAGTCCCGGCACGACCTCGATCGGCGCGGCCAGGTCGGCACGTGGCTGCGTCTGCCCGTTATGGATTTCGTAACCATCGATCACGACGCCGGATAACGGCCGCCACACACTGTCCGCGGGCAGCGGCCCCGGCACGATGCGCGCCGCGCACACCGTTTTGTCGGGGCCGAAGCAGGTGACCAGCGGCAGCAGCCCCAAGCCCGGTGCGTTGCCGTCCAACGGATCGATGCGATCGGGCGCACCGCTTTCGACGCCGAGCGGATCGACGATGGCCTCGCCGAGCATCTGCAAGCCGCCGCACACGCCCAGCACCGGGCCGCCGCGTGCCGCGTGCGCCGCGATCCGCGCGTCGATCCCGCGGGCGCGCAGCCACGCGAGATCCGCGACCGTGCGCTTGGAGCCCGGCAGCACGATCCAGTCATCGGCCGACAGCGACGAGAGAGCGCGCGCGTCGCGCACCCAGCACACGCGCAGGCCCGGCACCTGGCACAGCGGCTGAAATTCGTCGAGGTTGCTGATGCGGGGGTAAGCGATGACGGCGATCGTGCGTGGGCGCACGGCATCGCCGCTGCCACTACCACCACTGCCACTGCCACTGCCACTGCCACTGCCACTGCCACTGCCACTGCCACTGCCACCGGCATCATCGCCGTCATCCCGGCGCCCATTCCGCGCGCCAATCCGTCCCTCATCAGCCCGCGCGACCTCGACAGCGCTCGGCTCGCGCCGATCGCTCCACTCCCCGTCGAGCCAGCCGTCTTCCTGCGGCAGCCCATGCTCGCGCCACATCGGCAATGTCGCCACGGTCGGCACGCCGGTCAACTCGCGCAACCTGTCCGGCGCGGGCGCCAGCAGCCGGGCATCCCCGCGAAACCGGTTGAGCACGAAGCCGGCCAGGCGCCGGCGATCCGTCTCGGGCAACAGCGCCCATGTACCGTACAAATGCGCGAACGCACCGCCGCGATCGATGTCGGTGACCAGCAGGCAACGCGCGTCGGCGTGCCGGGCCACGCGCAGGTTGACGATGTCGTCGTCCATCAGATTGATCTCGGCCGGCGAGCCTGCGCCCTCGATGACGACGACGTCGGCCTGCGCGCGCAGTTCGTCGAGCGACGCGGCGATCACCGGCCACACATGCGCGCTGCGTCCGCGCCACGGCATCGCGGTCAGCGCGGGATCGACACGGCCCCTCAGCACGACCTGACTGTGCGTATCGCCCTCGGGCTTGAGCAGCAGCGGATTCATCCGCGTGTCGGGCACCGCGCGCGCCGCCAGCGCCTGGAAGTACTGCGCACTGCCGATCTCGCCGCCGTCGACGACGCGCGCGTTGTTGCTCATGTTCTGCGCCTTGAACGGCACCACGCGCAGGCCGCGCCGCGCATAGGCGCGGCACAGCGCCGTCGTGACGAAGCTCTTGCCGGCGCCGCTGCTCGTGCCCAGCACCATGATCGCCTTGGCCTTCATGTCCGCGCCTCTTCCGTGCGAAC
>JAKPAM010000286.1 GCA_029779435.1 Pseudomonadota bacterium
CGAGCATCCCGGAAATGACGCCGCGCTGTGCCGGGCGGGTGACGGACATCACGGCACTGTTGTTGGCGGTCTGGAACAGGGCATAGCTGGCGGTGATGACGACGATGGGGGCGAGGTAGCCGGAGACGCCGAGTCGCGTCGGCAGCATCGAGAGCATGCACGAACCGGCGGCGACGCCGATGAGCCCGACGATGATCAGGCGAGGGGCGCCAAAACGGTCCACGCTGCGGCCGGCCGGCACGCCGCTCAGCGCGGCGGCGAGTGGGCCCGCCGACATGACGAGTCCGACAAGCGGCGCATCGAGCCCGAGCGCCCGCGCGAGATGGAACGGCCCGACCACCAGCGTCGTCATGATCACCGTCGCAACCAGCGCGCCCATCGCGAGGCCGGCACGCAAGCCGGGATCGCGGAATATCGCCAGGTCGATCAAGGGCGCTGTTGCTCTCGCCTCGACGCGCACGAAGAGGCCGGCTCCGATGGCGGCCGCCAGGAGCAGGGCGATGTTGAGCGGACCGAAACGGCTACGCGCCATCGTCATCGCCAGGGCATAGGCGGCGAGCGTCAGGGCCAGCAGCAGCATGCCCAGAGTGTCGAAGCCGGCCCGCTCGGTCTGCGGCCCCCGACGATCCACCGGTAGATGGCGACGCGCGAGCAGAAAGGTCAGGAGGCCCAGCGGTACGTTGACCAGGAAGATCGCCCGCCAACCGAATCCGGCGATCAGCACGCCGCCGAGCGACGGACCGAGTGCCGTGCCGATCGCCGACATCGTGCCGAGCAGCCCCATGGCGCTGCCGGTCCTGGCCTGCGGAACCGCCTCACCGACCAGCGCCATGCTGAGCGCGATCCGGATCGCCGCGCCGCAGCCCTGCGCCGCGCGCGCGGCAAGCAGTTGCCCCAGCGTCGAGGCGACACCGCAGAGCAGCGAGGCCACGCTGAACACGACGATGCCGGCCAACAGCAGCCGGCGGCGGCCAATGAGGTCCCCGATCCGTCCGACGCCGACGATCAGGGTGGTGATCGCCAGGAGATAGGCGAGGACGACCCACTGGACCTCCTGGAAAGTGGCGGAGAACGCCTGGGCCAGGGTCGGCAAGCCGACATGGGCGATACTGGTGCCGAGCGAGGACAGCAACATCGACAGGGCCAGGCTGGCGAGCGCCCAGAGCACCGCCGGACGGCGTTCCGTGCTGCCGGCGACCAGCGCGTCGGGTATGACATGGATCGGTTGCATGTGCCCTCCTGTTCCGCGGACTCCCGAAGTGGAGTTGTCGGAGAGCTACTCTATGCCTTTGCCTGGCCTGGCGGAAGGCGCAGCGTTTGCACTTTGTACGTGCGTTTGACGCCGCATCACGAACAGGCCGTGCTATGGTCGCGGCATGTCAATGCCCGATCTCAACCTGCTGGTCACCCTCGATGTCCTGCTCGCGGAAGGCAGCGTGGCGCGCGCCGCGCAGCGCTTACGGCTTAGCCCTTCGGCGATGAGCCGGGCGCTGACGCGATTGCGCGAGACGACCGGCGACCCCCTGCTGGTCAGGGCGGGTCGCGGCCTCGTTCCGACCCCGCGTGCGCTCGAACTGCGCGCACAGGTCAGCCGGCTGGTGCAGGAGGCCGAAGCGGTTCTACGGCCGGCGGAAAAGCTCGACCTCGAACGGCTGCAGCGAACATTCACGCTCCGGACCAGCCAAGGCTTTGCGGAAAACTTCGGGCCGGAGCTGGTTGCGCGCGTCGCCGCGGCAGCGCCCGGCGTGCGACTGTGCTTCGTGCCGAAGTCAGGCAAGGACAGCGCGCCGCTGCGCGACGGAAGCGTCGATCTGGAGACGGGTGTCGTCAGCCGGACGACGGCGCCGGAACTGCGGGTGCAGGCCCTGTTCCGCGACCGTTTGATCGGTGTCGTGCGCATCGGGCATGCGCTGAGCCAGGGCGAGATCACGCCCGAACGCTACGCGGCGGGCAGACACCTCTGCGTCTCGCGCCGCGGGCTAGTCCAGGGACCGATCGATGAAGCCCTGAAACTGCTTGGGCTGGAACGCGCGGTGGTCACCATCGTCAGCGGTTTTGCGACCGCGCTGGCATTCGCCCGGGTTTCCGACCTGATCGCCAGCGTCCCCGAGCGGCACACCGACAGCCTGCGCGCCGGCATGCATGCCTTTTCCCTGCCGATCGCCACGCCGGCGATCACCGTCTCATTGCACTGGCACCCGCGGATGGATGCCGACCCGGCGCATCGTTGGCTGCGCGGCTGCGTGCGGGCGGTTTGCGCAGCGGCCGTCGCCGATGCGTCGCGATGAGGAGGTGCCGCCTGTTGCAAGGACGACTGGCTGAAGCGGGCGGCATCTACGGCAATGACGCGGTCGCGGCGATGTACCCGATGACGC
>JAKPAM010000178.1 GCA_029779435.1 Pseudomonadota bacterium
CTGCCACTCGCAGACGCGCGACCTGGCCTTCCACACGCGGCGTGCCGACGTCCTGGTGGCAGCGCTCGGCAAGGCGCGGTTCGTCACCGCCGACATGGTCAAACCGGGCGCGGTCGTCATCGACGTCGGCATCAACCGGCTGCCGGACGGAAAACTGTGTGGCGACGTCGATTTCGGGCCGGTCAGCGCAATCGCCTCGGCAATCACGCCGGTTCCCGGCGGTGTTGGCCCGATGACCATTACCATGCTGCTCGCCAACACGCTCGAAGCTGCCGAAAGAGAGGCCCGCTGATGCCGCAACGTGATCCGCTGGTCGGCGTGGTCATGGGTTCCGACTCCGACTGGCCGACGATGCAGGCGGCCGCGGTGATGCTCAAGGAGTTCGGGGTACCGTTCGAAGCGCGCGTCGTATCGGCGCATCGCACACCGGATCTGCTTTTCGAGTACGCCGCGGCGGCTGGCGAGCGCGGACTGAAAGCGATCATCGCCGGCGCCGGCGGCGCCGCACATCTGCCGGGAATGCTGGCCGCCAAGACCACGCTGCCGGTGCTCGGGGTGCCGGTGCAATCGAAGGCGCTGTCCGGTCAGGATTCGCTGCTGTCGATCGTGCAGATGCCAAAAGGGATCCCTGTCGCCACTTTCGCCATCGGCGAAGCCGGCGCCGCGAACGCCGCCCTGTTTGCTGTCGCCATGCTGGCCACCGGCGATCCGGAACTGGCGCAGCGCCTCGGCGATTTCCGCCGGGCACAGGCCGAAAAAGTGATGGCCATGAAGCTGCCGGAGGTGTGAGCGGCTTTGCGGAGTCGCCGACGCGACACTCGCGGGTCGGCCAGATGATTCTTCCGCCGGCAACTCTCGGCATGCTCGGCGGCGGCCAGTTGGGCCGCTTCTTCGTCGCCGCCGCGCACGAAATGGGTTACGCGGTCTGGGTACTGGACCCGGATCCGCATAGCCCGGCCGCCCTGATCGCCGATCGCCATTTGCTGGCCGCCTATGACGATTTTGTGGCGCTGGATGAACTGGCGCAGGGCTGTGCGGCGATCAGCACCGAGTTCGAGAACGTCCCCGCGGGCACGCTCGACTATCTCGACAAGTTCGTTGTCGTGCGCCCGTCGGCAGCGGCGGTCAGCGTCTGCCAGAATCGCATCGCTGAAAAGAACTTCCTGCGCGACAACG
>JAKPAM010000188.1 GCA_029779435.1 Pseudomonadota bacterium
CCGGCAGCGCTGCGCGAGGTCTCGCCGCTGCAGTTGGACACGGTGGCGATCGGCACGGCGCTGTTCGCCCGCGCGCAACGGCGCGCCGCGGCCCGGGTGCAGCGGACGATTCCGGCCGGCTTTCGCAACTCGATGATGCCGGCGCAGCGGGTCCGCTACCGCTACGGCGGCCAGGCACTGACCGTCGATTACCGCAGCGACGACAGCCACCACGGCGGCGCCTTGACGTTCGACGTCGACGGCCGCGGCTATCGGGTCACGGTGGTCGGGACCGGCGACGGCCGGATCGACTACACGGTGGACGGCCGGCGTCATGCCTTGTCGGTCACCGAGGTCGACGACCGGCGCCTGGTGCACGGTCCCGACGGCGACTTCGAACTGATCGAGCTGCCGCGCCATCCGCTGCCCGAGCGGGCCGAGTTCCGCGGCGGACTGATGGCGCCGATGCCCGGCAAGGTGCTGTCGGTATCGGTGGCCGATGGCGCGGCGGTGGAAGAAGGGCAACTGCTGCTGATCCTGGAGGCGATGAAGATGGAGCACCGGATCACCGCGCCCGCCGCCGGCACCGTGAAGGCGATGAAGGTCAAGGAAGGCGACCAGGTGGCCAACGGCGCATTGCTGGTGGTGATCGAGGAAGGCAGTACGAAAAACGGTGGGGAGAAAGCGAATGACAACTGAACAGGCAGCCCTCAATGCCGACACGCCCGAACTGGCGGAGTTCGCACTCGAAGTGGCC
Source organism: Pseudomonadota bacterium (assembly GCA_029779435.1). Classification (GTDB taxonomy): domain Bacteria; phylum Pseudomonadota; class Gammaproteobacteria; order Burkholderiales; family Burkholderiaceae_E; genus JAKPAM01. The sequence goes on from JAKPAM010000188.1 coordinate 737, forward strand.
GACTGGTTCCGCGCGAACAAGCCGGCCGATCCGGGCTTTCTGCTGCCGGAATCGTTCATGGAGGTCGGTACCGACCAGCAGTTCACGTTCCTGCGCGACTGGCAGCGCAAGGTCTACGAGGCCGGCTATCTCGGCATGGCCTGGCCCGCCGAGTATGGCGGCGGCGGCCTGCCGCAGGCCTACCAGGACATCGTCAACGCCGAGATGAGGCGCCAGCACGTGCCGTTCATGCCGAACACCATCGGCCTGAACTGGGCCGGCCCACTGATCCTGGCGATCGGCAGCGACGACATCAAGCGCCGCTACATTCCGGGCATCCTGAGCGCCGACGACATCTGGTGCCAGGGCTTCTCGGAGCCCGACCAGGGATCGGACCTGGCCAACAGCCAGACCCGGGCGGTGCGCGACGGTGACTACTACGTCATCAACGGCTCCAAGATCTGGACCAGTCTGGGGACTTACGCGAAATACATGATCCTGCTGGCGCGCACCGATCCCAAGGCACCGCGCTACCAGGGACTGTCGTATTTCCTGGTGCCGATGGACACCCCCGGCATCGAGACCCGCTCGATCCGCAAGCTGACCGGCGAGTACGGCTTCACCCAGACCTTCTTCAACAACGCGCGGATCCCGGCCGACTGCCTGATGGGCAAGGAAGGCGAAGGCTGGAAGATCGCGATGCTGACGCTGACCTTCGAACGATCGGTGACCGGCGGCCAGGCCGGCGGCATCTCGCGGATGGCGCATAGCGTCGCCGACATCGTCGACCTGGCGAAGCGTTCACGGCGCGACGGCCGTCCGGCACTCGACGATCCGTGGGTGCGCGACCAGCTCGTGCGTTTCATCACCGAGGAGCAGGGTGACCGGCTGTGCGACGCCCGCTCGAAGATCGAGGCGCTGTGCAGCGAGCGCCCGCAGGCGATCGGCCTGTCGTCCAAGCTGCGTGTCACCGAACACATGCGCCGGCTTTATCAGTTCTCGCTGGCGCTGCAAGGTGCCAACGCGGCCCGCTGGGTCGGCGATGCCGACGTCGTCGACGGCGGCAAGTGGCAGCGGGCCTACTTCAACTCGTTCTCCGCGACGATCGGCGGCGGCACCAGCCAGATCCAGGCGAACATCATCGGCGAGCGCGTGCTCGGCCTGCCGAAGGACTGATCATGTGCGCATTGAATACACGCATCACATTCACCGAAGAGCAGGCGATGCTCCTGGACACCGCCGTCAGCTTCTGCCGCGACAAGTCGCCGGTAAGCGCGGTGCGCCGGCTGATCGATACCGATACAGGATTCGACGCTGCCATCTGGCAGGCGATCGTCGAACTGGGCTGGACCGGCATCGCGGTGCCGGAGGCGTTCGGCGGCAGCGGCCTGTCGCTGGCCGAAGTGGCGACGATCACCGAGCCGATGGGCCGAAGCCTGCTGGCCACGCCGTTCGTCAGCACCCAGGTGTTCACGCGGGCGCTGGTGGCCAGTGGGCATGAGGCGCTGCAGGCCACGGTACTGCCCGATGTCTGCGCCGGCGCGATCGGCACGGTGGCACTGACCGAACCCGACGGCGACTGGGATCTGCGGCATCCGGGCTGCACGGCCGAGGTGACCGCCGGCCAGGCCCGGCTGTCGGGCCGCAAGACGCTGGTCACCGATGCGTCGGTGGCGCGATACCTGCTGGCATCGGTGACCATCGCGGGTGCGCCGGCGCTGGCGCTGGTGGAGACGTCGGCCCTGCCGGCGGGCGCGCTGCGGCGCGAAGTGATCATCGACGAAACCCGTCGCGCCTGGCAGGTGGACCTGCAGGGCGTGGTGGTGCCGACCGCCGCGCTGATCACCGGCGCGCAGGCGCTGGCCGCCCTGGACGGCATCCGCGATGCGGGACTGATGCTGACCGCCGCCGAGGCGGCCGGCGGCATTGCCGGCGCACTGGACGTGATCGTCGCTTATCTGAACCTGCGCACCACCTTCGGCCGCAAGATCGGCACCTATCAATCGCTGAAACACACGGCTGCCGACATCCTGATCAGCCTGGAGCGCTCGCGCTCGCACGTGTATCACGCGGCGACGCTGCTGCGCGACGGCGACGATGCCGAAGTCGCACTAAGAATGGCCAAGGTCGAGGCCTGCGACGGAATGGCGTTCGCCGGCGACCGCGCCGTGCAGTTCCACGGCGGCTTCGGTTTCACTTATGAATGCGACGCTCAGCTTTACTTGAGACGGGCACTGTGGCTGCAGTACGCGTTCGGCGATCCGGCCCACCACCGGCGCCGGCTGGCCGATTGCCTGCTCGCCGCATGAGCGGCTGATAGCGCGGGGTTAGCGGGCGCTCGACATCACCCGGCCCGCGACACCCGGCTACCAGTTTCCGTCTTCAGCGAGACGATGGGGCTCGAACGAGGCCAGCAGGAAGTCCACCAGCGCCCGGGTCTTGGCCGGCAGATGGCCGTGTGAAAGAAACACCGCATAGATGTCCGCCGGCGGCAGCCCCCACTTCGGAAGGACGGGCTTCAATCGGCCCGAGCGCAGCATCGGTGCTGCTTCCCACAGGGATCGCATCAGGATCCCGTGTCCGTCGAGCGCCCATCCGAGCACGCACTCGCCATCATTGGATGCCAGCGGTCCCCTGACCTTGACCGTCTCGGTCCTGCCGCCATTGCGCAAGTGCCAACTGCCGTAGGTTTCCTCGCTCTCGCGGATGAACAGGCAGGCATGCCGGGCGAGATCGCGCGGCGACGATGGCTCACCCGCGCGCCGCAGGTAATCGGGCGACGCGCACAGCACCCGTCGGTTGCGCGCCAGCAGGCGCGCGGTCAGCCGGGAGTCGGGCAGTTCACCGAACCGCAGCAGCAGGTCGAAGCCTTGCTCGACCAGGTTGACGGGCCGGTCGGTGAGGTGGAACTGAACCTCGACGCCAGGGTACTGGCGAGCGAACTTCGACAACAAGGGCGCGACGTGGCGTCTTCCGAAGCCCAGCGTCGCGCAGACCCGCATCAAACCTCGAGGTTCGCCCCGGCTGCCGGACACCGTGCGTTCGAGCGCTTCCAGTTCTTCCAGGATGCGCGCCCCCACGACCAGATAGGTCTCGCCCTCGGGTGTCAGGCTGATCTGCCGGGTGGTTCTCTGCAATAACCGCACGCCGAGACGTCGCTCCAGCGCCGCCAGGCGCTTGCTGACGGCGGGTGGTGTGACGCCCAGGTGCTGGGCAGCCGCGGCCATGCTGCCTTGCCGTACGAGCAGCGAGAAGAACGCGAGATCGGAGACGCCCTTCATTGATAACCCACAGGACCGAAACAACGATCTTGAATTCAATAATAGTCGTTGAATTCATCAATAGAATAAGACCACACGGACATTCAACCCCAAGGCAGGCACGAGGATGAGCGCTGACACCCTGTATCCGGGCTTCGAGACACGCGACGTCGAGAGCGACCCGGGCGTGCATATCCGCATCCGCGTGGGCGGACGAGGCGCGCCGCTGTTGCTGCTGCACGGCCATCCGCAGACGCACGCCATCTGGCACAAGATCGCCCCGGCACTGGCCGAGCGCTTCACGCTCGTGCTCGCCGACCTGCGCGGCTATGGCGACTCGTCGAAGCCGCCTGGCGACGCCGACCATGCGAACTACAGCAAGCGCGTCATGGCGCACGACATGCTGCATGTGATGCGGGCGCTCGGGCATCCGCGCTTCAGCGTGCTGGCCCACGACCGCGGCGCCCGCGTCGCGCACCGCCTGGCGATCGATCACGCCGAGGCCGTGCAGCGCCTCGCGGTGCTCGACATCGCGCCGACGCTCGCGATGTACGAGCAGACCAGCGACGCGTTCGCGCGCGCCTACTGGCACTGGTTCTTCCTGATCCAGCCCGCACCGCTGCCGGAGCGGCTGATCGAAGCCGACCCGCGGGCCTATGTGCGCGAGGTGATGGGACGCCGCAGCGCCGGCCTCGCACCGTTCGATCCGCGTGCGCTCGCCGAATACGAGCGCGCGATCGCGTTGACCGGCACCGCACACGGAATCTGCGAGGACTACCGCGCGTCGGCAGGCATCGATCTCGACCACGACCGCGCCGACCGCGAACGAGGCGTCCGCCTCGGCATGCCGCTGCTCGCGCTGTGGGGGCGCGACGGGGCCGTCCATCGCTGCTTCGCGCCGCTCGATGAATGGCATCGCGTCGCGGACGACGTTCGTGGCGGTCCGCTGCCCTGCGGCCACTACATCGCCGAGGAAGCGCCCGACGCGCTGCTGGCCGAGGTACTGCCTTTCTTCACGGCATCCTGAGTTCCCGACATGACTGCCAGGACCCTTTATCGCAAGCTGGTCGACGCCCATACGGTCGCCCGGCTCGACGAGCAGAACGTGCTGCTGTTCTGCGACCTGCACCTGATGAACGAGTACACCAGCCCGCAGGCCTTCGCGGGGCTGTACGCGCAAGGCCGCGGCGTACCGATGCCGGGGCAGAACGTGGCGGTCGTCAGCCACATCATCCCGACTCATCCGACGGCCATCCGCGTCATCGCCGATCCCGCATCGGCGCGGCAGGCGAGCAACCTGAAGAAGAACTGCGACCACTTCCACATCCCGCTGTTCGACACCAACGATGCGCTGCAAGGCATCGAGCACGTGGTGGCGCCCGAGCACGGCATGATCCGCCCCGGCATGGTGGTGATCTGCGGCGACAGCCACACGACGACCTACGGTGCGCTCGGTACGCTGGGCTTCGGCATCGGCACCTCGGAGGTCGAGCACGTGCTGGCCACCCAGACCCTGGTCTATCGCCTGGCGCGGGACATGCGGATCCGGATCGATGGAGCACTCCCTTCGGGCACCACGGCGAAAGACCTGGTGCTGATGATCATCAGTCGGATCGGCGCCCAGGGCGCACGCGGCTTCGTCGTGGAGTTCTGCGGCACCACCATCGACGCGATGTCGATCGAGGCGCGCTTCACGCTCTGCAACATGGCGGTCGAAGCCGGAGCGCGCGGCGCGTTGATCGCACCGGATCCGGTGGCCGTCGAGTACGTGTTGGCTCGTGCGCCCGACATCGACGGCGGCTTGCGGGAAGCAGCGCTGGCGCACTGGGCCACGCTGCATAGCGACAGGAATGCCACGTTCGAGATCGAGCATCGCTTCGATGCGACCGAGGTCCCGCCCTATGTCACGTGGGGTACCAGCCCGGACCAGGCAGTCGCTATCACGGGTGTCGTGCCAGTTGCGGAAGGCGCGCAGCGCGCGAGCATCGAGCAGGCCCAGCGCTATACCAGCCTCGCGGCGGGCACGCCGCTCGAAGGGCTGCCCGTGCAGCACGTGTTCATCGGCTCGTGCACGAACGCGCGCATCGAAGACCTGCGGGCGGTCGCGCGAGTGGTGGGCGATCGGCGCGTCGCCGCCGGGGTGCGCGCGATGGTGGTGCCGGGTTCGGGGGCGGTGCGCGCGCAGGCGGAGTCCGAGGGCATCGCCGCGCGACTGGTGCGCGCGGGCTTCGAGTGGCGTCAGCCGGGGTGCTCGATGTGCCTCGCGATGAACGACGACGTGCTGCCGCCCGGCACGCGGTGCGCGTCCACCACCAACCGTAACTTCGAAGGACGGCAGGGGCGCGGCGCCATCACGCACCTGATGAGCCCCGCCATGGCCGCGGCCGCCGCGCTCACGGGCCGCATCACCGACGTTCGCAAGCTGGAGACGCTGGAATGACCGATGCCGCGCACCGACATCACCGCATCGAGGGGATCGCCGCGCCCATCGCCATCGCCAACCTCGATACCGACCAGATCATGCCCAAGCAGTTCCTGCGCGGCATCGACAAGACCGGGCTCGCGCAAGGCGTGCTGTGGGACTTGCGGTTTCATGGCGACGGCAGCCCGCGCGAGGACTTCGTACTGAACCGCCCGGTCTATGCGGGCACGCGCATCCTCATCGCCGACAGCAATTTCGGCTGCGGCTCCAGCCGCGAGCACGCGGTGTGGGGCTTGCAGCAATACGGCATCGACGCGGTGATCGCACCGAGCTTCGGCGAGATCTTTTATTCGAACGCGATGAACAACCGCTTGCTCGCGGTCATGCTGCCCGAACCGCAGGTGCGCGCGCTGCTCGACGCGGCCCTTACGAGCGCGGAACCGCTGCGCATCGACATCGACGTGCGACGGCTCGAGGTTCGTTCACCGCTCGGCACCAGCGCTTTCGCCTTGTCGGACCGGCACCGCACGATGTTCGTCGAAGGACTCGATCTGATCGGCGCGTCGCTGACGCATCAGGCAGCCATCGAAGCCTTCGCCCAGCGTCATTGGGCCGCGCAACCGTGGGTGCGCGATGTCGCCCGCCGCACGAAGGAGCGACTCGACCGCCTGTCCTCACGACCCGCGGAGAGCCAAGGGCCTGTCCGCACTAAGATCGAATCATCTCGGCAGCACGGCGACCACGCATGACCGCACCGGGCGACTGCAGTCGTGCCTGCGCTAAGTCCACAACCGATAGATCCAGAAACTCTCGTCGCCGCGGATGCCGTCGTATAGCGCCTTGGGCGAATAACCGGTGATGCGGCGCGAGATCCGGCTCAAATGCGCTTGGTCGGCATAGCCGGTATCGGCCGCCAGGTCCGCCCAATCGGGATCGCCGTCGCCGGCGGATATCTTCGCTTCGAAGAACGCCCGCTCTGCGCGGCCGAAGCCTTGCAGCTCACGCATCGGCAACCCTGCCCATCGCTTGATCCGCCGTTCAAGCTGGCGAAGACTGCGCCCAGGCCCGCTGACCACGGCCCGCTGCGCCAGATGCGTCGCCCAATCGGCGTAGCGTTGCACACGCCCCGCCCGATCGGGACGGCAGGCGGACCAGCGCGGTTCGATGAAGGCCTCGAACGCTTCGATCCGGGACGCATCGTCCGGCGCCGCGCGCACCCGCTCATCCAGCGCCCGCCAATCGACGGGCAATACCGCCGCTGCGTCAAGCAGTTGATCCTTCATTGATTCGGGCGCCAGGCCGGTCAACGCGAGGAATGCGTCCGGCGCCACCAACACCATCATCCCGTGCACCGGCCCCGGGCTCCAGGAAGCGGTCGGCCGTGTCTGCGGTCCGCCGACGACCCAGCGGCCAGGCATCGGCACGCGGCAGCAACCCGCCGCCGTCGGCCCGGCGGCATTGGCAGGCAGCATCCGATACGGCTCGCCCTCCAAGAACCAGCACAACGAGCACATCGGCGACGCGGGAAACCGGTTGATCCGCTGCGCATCGTTCAGCGACGTCCCCAACGTGCTGCGAACGATGACGGCGCGCAGACACGAGACCAGCGACGCACGCGGCAGCCATAACTCGCCCGACGGCAGCAAGTCAGGCGAGACGGAAAAGGAAACCGGCGCGAGCGTAGCCATGGCGGCGAGCTTAGGGCCTTTTCGCGGCGAGGTCGAGCCCGAGCCCATCTCGCCATACCGGGTCTCCGGCCCGACCGCGCTCGTTGCCGAACGATGTCGCTTTCGTTCAATACGCGAGTTCCTTCCCTGCGAGAACATCGGCCGCTTCTGTGAATCCGCTCGATCACGAACCAGACTTCGTCATGCCATCCGCCCCTCTCGCCGACGCCTCACCAGACTCGCGAACCTCTCCGGTCGAGACCGGCATATCGTGCCCCGCGCCTTCGTCTCGAGCGCCTTCATCCGCGCCCCCTTACCCGTCCGAGCCCGGCGATCCACCGCGCATCGTCGCCCCGGCGGGCCCCCCTCGCCGTTGGGGAGGACTGGATCTGATGAGCGCGATGCGCACCGACTATCTGGGCTTCGTGCAACGGCTGCACCGCGAGCACGGCGACCTGGTACGGATGCAGCTGTTCACCGAGGATGCCTGGGATCTGATGGCGCCGGACCTGGTCCGCGAAGCACTGGTCGCGCAAGCCGACAAGCTGGTCCGCTGGCAGCGCGGCGTCGACGTGTTCGCCGAGTTGTTCGGCCGCAGCGTGCTGGTCACTGAAGGACCGACATGGCAACGCCAGCGCCGGATGCTGCTGCCGGCGTTCACGCCGAAACGCGTCGAGGGCTATGCCTCGCTGATGGTCGACGCCGCGCAACGGGCGCTCGACGAGGCCGTTCCGCCCGGCGCTTCTCAGGCGCGGATCGACATCGACGCCTGGTGGACCGAGGTCACGATGGACGTCATCATGCGCACGCTGTTCAGCGACGCGTCTCGCGGACGCTCGAAGGCGGCCGCCTGGGCGTCGCAGACGCTGATCGAAACCGCGTTCCGGCAGATGTTCTGGCCGGTGACACTGCCCGACTGGCTGCCGCTGCCCGGCAAGCGCGCCAAGCGGCGCGCGCTCCGGACACTGCGGCAACTGGTCCAGCAACAGATCGACGCGCGCCGCGCACGGCTCGCCATCGATCCCGCCGCAACCGGCGACGATCTGCTCGGGCGGCTGTTGGCGCTGCGCGACGAAACCACCGGGCAGGCGCTCGACGAACGGGAAGTCTTCGACCAGTGCATGGTCAGCTTCCAGGCCGGACACGAGACGACGGCCTCGGCGCTGACGTGGTGGAGCGGGCTGGTGGCCACGCATCCCGACATCGCCGAGCGCCTGCACGCCGAGGTCGACGATGCGCTGGCCGGCGAGCGGCCGGCACCGCAGCACGTCGCGCGGCTGCCCTGGCTGGTCGCCTCATTGAAGGAGGCGATGCGCCTGTATCCACCGGTCTCGGCGCTGATGACCCGGCGCACGCTCGCGCCGATCCAGGTCGGCGGACAGACGATTCCGGCCGGTGCGATGGTGCGCGTATCGCCGTGGGTGCTGCACCGCGACCCGCGCTGGTTCGACGAGCCGCAACGGTTCGCGCCCGGGCGCTTTCTCGATGGCGCCCCGCCGGTGCCGAAAGGCGCGTGGATCCCGTTCGGCATCGGACCCCGGGTCTGCCTGGGCCAGCATTTCGCGATGCTCGAAATGACGTTGCTGGCAACGATGCTTTTGCAACGCTATACGTTGCGACCGATCGATGGCGAACCCTCGGGTTCGCCGCAGCAAACGATCACGCTGCGACCGCGCGGCGGGTTGCCCCTAATGATCGCCAAGCGCCACGACGCTCGACGAGGCCCCGGGATGCCGCACGGCGAACGCATCGCGGGCCGCGACGCATGACCACGAGCGAAGACGCGAGCCCCGCCCCTCTGGACGGGATGAGCCCGGCCCCGCTACACGCCGATCGTATAACCGCCGTTGACCGACAGATGCTGGCCCGTCACGTAGCTGGCGCCCGGCGACAGCAGGAACACGACGGGTTGCGCCGCCTCGCCCGGCGTCGAGAAACGGCGTAACGGGATCTGCGACATGTAGGTATCGCGGAATTTTTCGGACCGCACGGTTTCGGTCATCTCGGTCTCGATGACGCCGAAGCACACCGAGTTGACGCGAATCCCGCGCGCGCCCCATTCACGCGCCGCGCTCATCGTGATGCCCAGCACGCCGGACTTGGCCGCGCCGTAGTTGATCTGGCCGACCGTGCCGCGGCGCCCGGCGTCGGACGAGATGTTGACGATCGCCGACGGCGACGTGTCGCCACGATCGGCTCGCTCGCACATATGGCGTCCGACCGCCTGCAGGCAATAGAACACGCCCGACAGGTTGACGTCGATGACCTGCTGCCACGTGTGCGGCGCCATCTTGTTGATCATCGCGGCGCGCACGATGCCGGCATTGTTGACCAGGCCGTGGATCGCGCCGAACCGCTGCACGGCGTCGTCGACCATCCGTTGCACGACTTCGGGCTCGGCCACCGACCCGACCTGGGCGGCGGCGCGCTCGGCACCCAGCTCGTCCGCCAGCGCCCGCAACCGCTCGGCTTGCAGATCGATTAGCGTCACTCTGGCACCCAGCGCCACGCACTGGCGCGCGACGGCTTCGCCGATGCCTTGGGCGGCACCCGTGACGATAATGTGGTGATCGGTCAGGTCCATCGGATGGTTCATCGATTGTCTCCTCGCAATAAGGGAAGGATTGTAGAGGAAGCCTCCCTACCGCCGATCTCGATGATGCGCGGCTGATCGATCGGTCACATCTGCTGGGCGAGTTGTACGAGTTGCACCTGCTGAGCCAGCCGCTCGCCAGGTCCGGCAATCGAGGACGAACAGACGGTTGGCGAAGCGGATGGTGGGTCGGCAGGGTTGGAATCGTTGCCTCGCGGGTTCGAGGCACGATACCGCTGTCGCCGGCCCGCCGCGGCGTTGGATATGCGAGGATGGACGCCTGTCCGCCTCTTCCCATCCGATCCCGCGCGCCCCATGCACATCGACCGCCCCCAGACCCTCGGCGAGGAGATCGCCAACGCCATCAGCCACGGCATCGGTTTCCTGCTGGCGGTGGCTTCGCTGCCCCTCCTGCTGATGTCCGATACGGTGCGCGGCGCGATGTCGATCGCCGCGGGTCGGTGTTCTCGGCCACGATGATGGTGCTCTACCTGACGTCGGCCGTGTACCACGCGCTGCCCCAGGGCACGTTCAAGCGCGCGTTCCAGCGGCTGGACCATGCGTCGATCTTCCTGTTCATCGCCGGCAGCTACATGCCGTTCGTGCTCGGGCCGCTGCGCGGTCCGTGGGGCTGGTCGCTGTTCGGCGTCGTGTGGGCGATGGCGGTGACCGGCATGCTGGCCAAGGGCTTCGACCGGCTCAAGCATCCGTGGATCTCCACGGGTCTGTACGTGACGATGGGCTGGGTGGCGCTGGTCGCGATCGTGCCGATGGTGCAGCGGATCGACACCGGCGGCCTGGCGCTGCTGGTGGGCGGAGGCGTGTCGTACACGCTCGGTGCGCTGTTCTTCCTGCTCGACAATCGCGTGCGCTACGCGCACTTCGTCTGGCACCTGTTCGTCATGGGCGGCAGCCTCTGCCACTTTCTCGCGGCGCTGTGGTACGCGCCGGCGGCAATTACCTGACGGTGAGTCATGCGGGCGTCTTCTGGCGATGAGCGACCGAGTTTCTTATACGCCCGGCGCCTCCCCGCTCAGTAGCTATCGGTTGCCCGGACCGTATCGATTTCCGCGTATCACACCCGGCGCGCCAGTTCGGCCGCCTTGCCGACATAAGCGCCCGGCGTCAACGCGCGCAGCCGCGCCTTGGCGTCATCGGGAATCGCCAGCGAATCGACGAACGCCGCGAGCTGTGCGGCATCGATCGCGCGGCCGCGCGTCAGGTCCTTGAGCTTCTCATAAGGATTCTCGACGCCGTAGCGGCGCATCACGGTCTGGATCGGCTCGGCCAGCACTTCCCAGCACGCGTCGAGGTCGGCAGCCAGCCGCTGCGGGTCGAGTTCGAGCTTGTCCAGCCCACGGCGGCACGACACCAGGGCCAGCAGCGTATAGCCGAGCGCCACGCCGACGTTGCGCAGCACCGTCGAGTCGGTCAGGTCGCGCTGCCAGCGCGAGATCGGCAGCTTCTCGGCCAGATGGCGCAGCAGCGCATTGGCCAGGCCGAGGTTACCCTCGGCGTTCTCGAAGTCGATCGGGTTGACCTTGTGCGGCATCGTCGACGAGCCGATCTCGCCGGCCTTGAGCTTCTGCTTGAAGTAGCCGAGCGAGATGTAGCCCCAGACGTCGCGGTTGAAGTCGATCAGGATCGTGTTGGCGCGGGCGACGGCGTCGAACAGCTCGGCCATGTAGTCGTGCGGTTCGATCTGGATCGTGAACGGATTGAAGGCAAGGCCCAGCGACTCGACGACGCCGCGCGCGAAGCCCTCCCAGTCGATCGACGGCTCGGCCGACAGATGGGCGTTGTAGTTGCCGACCGCGCCGTTCATCTTGGCCAGGATCCGGACGTCGCGGATCCGCGCGACCGCATCGCGCAGCCGCATGACGACGTTGGCGATCTCCTTGCCGACCGTCGTCGGCGACGCGGGCTGACCGTGCGTGCGCGACAGCATCGGCGCGTCGGCATATGCGTGCGCCATGCCGCGCAACCGCTCGATCACCTGATCGAAGGCCGGCACGATCACTTCATCGCGCGCGGCGCGCAGCATCATCGCGTGCGAGGTGTTGTTGATGTCCTCGGACGTGCAGGCGAAGTGCACGAACTCGAGCCCGGCCTGCAATGCCGGCACGTGGGCGACCGATTCCTTGATGAAGTATTCGACGGCCTTGACGTCGTGGTTGGTGACGGCCTCGATCTGCTTGATGCGAGCGGCCTGCGCGTCGCCGAAATCCGCGACGAGCGCGCGCAGTTCGCGGCGCGCGGGCCCGGGCAGCGGCGGGAACTCGGGCAGGCCGGCATCGGATAGGGCGATCAGCCACTGCACCTCGACCTGGACGCGAAAACGCATGAACGCCCCCTCGGACAGCAGGCTTCGCAGCGAGGCGACCTTGTCGGCGTAGCGGCCGTCGAGCGGCGACAGCGCGTTGAGGGCGGCGGCCTCGGCCGGGCCCGGCGTGGGGAGCGTCCGGCCGTCGGCGCCGACCGTGGAAGAAGCAGTGGACATGGTCTCGGACCGGCAGCGCCGGCGCGGATGGAAAACCCGCCATTTTACGCGTCGCAGGGGGATGCCGATCGATTCGACGCGCCCGCTCTCGCGGCGGAACGCGAGGCGGCGTTTGCCGGCCGGGGGACGGCGCTGGGTGGTGCGCCGCGAGCCGCCGTCGACAGGCGTGCCCGCTTTGCTATACTGCCCCGCCACGATTTTTTGCAGTCGGCGAGCTTTACGATAGCGGTTGCTTAAGGTTAAGGCGATCGAAATTAGGGCAATCGAAATGAAACTTCTGGGTTCGTTGGCCAGCCCGTTCGTACGCAAGGTCCGCGTCGTACTGGCCGAGAAAAAAATCGACTGTCCGCTCGAACTCGTCGACGCCTGGTCGCCGGAATCGGCGTTGCAGCAGAGCAATCCGCTCGGCAAGGTGCCGTGCCTGATCATGGACGACGGCGGCGCGATGTTCGATTCGCGCGTCATCGTCGAATACCTCGATTCGATCAGCCCGCTGCACAAGCTGATCCCGGCCGGCGGCCGTGCCAGCGCCGAGGTCAAGTGCTGGGAAGCGCTATGCGACGGCTTGCTCGACGCCGGCGTGCTGATCCGCGTCGAATCCACGCAGCGCCCCGAATCGCTGCGCTCCGCCGCGTGGGTCGCCCGCCAGCAGGGCAAGATCGATGCTGCCGTCGCAGCGATCGCGCGCGGCCTGGGCGAGCGTCAATGGGCGTGCGAAGGCCGGTACACGCTGGCCGACGTCTGCATCGGCTGCGCGTTCGGCTGGCTGAGCTTCCGCTTCCCCGCGCATCCGTGGCGCGACGACCATCCGGCGCTGGCCGCGTACGTCGACCGCCTGATGCAGCGACCGTCGTTCATCGAGACGATGCCGCAATAGACGGACCGGAGCGAGCGCGCCGCCGCTCGCCCGCCCTTACCCGTGAGGCCGGCGCGCACGGTGCCGCCGCGCCGATCCGCGCTCACGGCGCCGATCATGCGGCGCCGGTCGCCGTGATGAAGCCGCCGCCCAGGCACACCTCGCCGTCGTACAGCACCGCCGATTGCCCGGGCGTCACCGCCCATTGCGGCGTATCGCAGCGCAGCGCGATCGTCGACGCGCCGGCAGGATCGGCGCCTTCGGCGAACAACCGGCACGCCGCGTCAGCCTGCCGGTAGCGCGTCTTGGCGCCCAGCGGCCGGCGGCCGCCGAGCGCGTCGGCGGGCGGGCGGCCATCGACCCAGGACACCGAACCGGCGTCGAGCATCGACGACAGCAGCCACGGATGGTCGTGCCCCTGCACGACGTGCAGCGTATTGCGCGCCATGTCCTTGCGCGCGACGTACCACGGATCGCCGCTGCCCTCGCGCAGGCCGCCGATGCCGATGCCCTTGCGCTGGCCCAGCGTGTAGAACGCCAGCCCGACGTGCTCGCCAATCGTCCGGCCGCCGTCGTCGACGATCGGGCCGGGCCGCGTCGGCAGATAGCGATTGAGGAACTCGCGGAACGGCCGCTCGCCGATGAAGCAGATGCCGGTCGAATCCTTCTTGGCGGCGTTGGACAGGCCGAGCGCGGCCGCGATCGCGCGCACCTGCCGCTTGGGCAGCCGCCCGACCGGAAACAGCGTGCGCGACAACTGCGACTGGTCGAGCCGATGCAGGAAGTAGCTCTGGTCCTTGCCGGCGTCCAGGCCGCGCAGCAATTGCCAGCGCGCCGCGCCGTTCGCATCGGTGATCGCCCGCACCCGCGCATAGTGGCCGGTAGCGATCAACCCGGCGCCCATCCGCATCGCGTGGTCGAGGAACGCCTTGAACTTGATCTCGGCGTTGCACAGCACGTCGGGGTTCGGCGTGCGGCCGGCCGAATATTCGCGAAGGAACTCGGCGAACACGCGATCCTTGTACTCGGCGGCGAAATTGACGGCCTCGATGTCGATGCCGATGACGTCGGCGACGCTGGCCGCATCGAGCAGATCCTGGCGCGTCGAGCAGTATTCGCCATCGTCGTCGTCTTCCCAGTTCTTCATGAACAGGCCGACGACGTCATAACCGTGCTGCTTGAGCAGCCAGGCGGTCACCGAGGAATCGACGCCGCCGGACAAACCGACGACGACGCGGCGCCCGTCGCCGGGCTCGATGCCGGCATAACCGGGTACCGCGGCATCACGCAGCACCGATGACGTCAGCATGGGCGTGGCCGGCTGAGGCGCGGCCGGCTGAGGTGTGGCCGGCCTGGGCGCAGCCGTGGGCACGGTCGATGCTTCCGATGCGGGTGTGGGTTCGAACGCCGACCGAGGTACGGACGAAAACGCGGACGAAGACGAGATCGATGCCGTTGACGACATGGCGGACGCGGAAGACGCGCAGAGCGGCGCGATGCGCCTGATACCCGGATTTTATCGTGCCGGGCCCGGCCGGGACCATGACCGGCGCGGGCCCTCGGGCGGTGGCACGAACCGATCGTGCTATAAACCGGGTCGAACCGGAAACCGAGAACCAGGATAGGGAAGCGCTGATCCGTTCACCCCCGATCCTTTCACCCGATGGCGGGCGTGTCGAATCGGGCGAAGGAATCAGCGCTGGCCTGCGCGGTCGCTGCCCGAGACGACCGTCAACCTGAAAAGCCGAACAACGTAGAGGGCACCGATGACGGTCAAGGGTTTCATCTTCCTGATGCTGGTGACGATCGGAACCGTCATGATCGCGGGCACCGTCGCGGAGTTCTTCACGAAGGAAGGCTTCGAACGCACGATCGTCGTGGCGGTGGCGACCGCGCTGGTCGTGTTCCCATCCGCCCGCTGGGCCGAGCGCAAGGGATGGATCAAGGGCTCGGTTCGCGTCGACAAGATGGGCGAGGAATTCAGCCGCAAGCGCCCGGCTGCCAAAACGCAGAACCAGCAAGCGGAGAACCGGCAAGCGGCGGACCCGCAAGCCGCTGCCACGCCGCCGGCCAAGCCGGCCACGGACGGCAAACCCGACGGCCAGGCGTGACGCACGGCTGAACATCGCGCGATGCCGCCCGAAACCGCGCTGATCAAACCGTTCGCGAGCTTCCTGCTGGGCAGCTTCGTCAGCCTGGTGACGATCATCAACCCGCTGGCGACGATTCCGTTCTTCACCGGGTTGTCCGGGCATCTGTCCGACTCGGACGCGCACGCGATGGCGCGCCGCGCGGCAGGCTACTGCCTGTCGATCCTGCTGGTCAGCCTGTTCGCCGGCACGCTGGTGCTGTCGATGTTCGGCATCTCGCTGGGCGCGCTGCGGATCGCGGGCGGCATCGTCGTCGCGATCCTGGGCCACGGCATGCTGTACGGGCGTGGCGAACGGCAGTCACCGCAAACCCATGCGTTCAAGAATCCGGCGTTCTTCCCGCTGGCGCTGCCCGGCATCACGGGCCCGGGCACCATCGCCGTCGTCATCGGCATCTCGACCGAGATCGGCGAAATCGGCGCGATCGGCCACCGGGTCAGCGCCTATGCCGGCACCGTACTGGCCATGATCGGGGTCTGCGTGCTCGAACTGATCGTGCTGCGCAGCGCCCGGGCGATCGCGAACCGCATGGGCGAGGCGGCGATCGAGGTGATGACGCGGCTGATGGGCTTCCTGCTGTTCTGCGTCGGCGTGCAGTTCATCGCATCGGGGATCCGGACCTTCCTGACCAGCAGTTGAAAGTTGCCGCGGCAGGCCCGAACTAACCGTCACGTCCCACCCTTTACCGGCGAACGTTTCGCCGGTTACGATGGACTGTCAAGGAGAGCCATGAACGCCGTGGAAATCATCGATACGGATCGAAACCTGGGCCTGCGCCGCGTCGCGATGTTCGACTATGCGCTGCACATCGCCGGTCCGTTGCTGTCCATGGGATTCCTGTCGGTCATCGCGCTGATCATCAACTACATCAAGCGCGACGACGCCCGTGGCACGATCTACGAAAGCCACATGAACTGGATGATCCGCACGTTCTGGTGGACGCTGTTCTGGATCGTCGTGACCTGGATACCTGCGTTCCTGCTGACTTTGCTGTCGTTCGGGCTGCTGTGGTTCCTGTTCGCCGTCCCGGTCGTGTGGTACCTGTACCGGATGATCAAGGGCGTGCTGCGGCTGAACGATGGGCGTCCGATGCCCGAATGACGACTTGGCGATGACGATGCGCCTCTCCCCGGCCCCCCCGCCGCTCACGGGCGCCTCGTCCGAGGACGCGCCCGTCGCCGATCCGGGGCGCCGTCATTGGCTCCGGGTCGCTGCCGCGTCCCCGGCGGCACTGCTGCTCGGTGCCTGCGCGACGTCGCCGGCGTTCCTGCCAGGGCCGCCGACGCCGCCGCCCGCGCCGGTCGCGCGCGTCGGGCAGCGCTGGCGCTACCAGCAGATAAACCGCTACAACGGCCAGTCGCTGGGCATCCACGTGCATACGGTCACGCAGGTCGACGGTGAACGGATCGTCGTCACGATCACCGACGGCGACGGCGCAACGGTCGGCCAGGAACGCTACGAGGCGCCGTGGCGCGTCATCGACGACCTGGGCTTCGACATGCCGCAGCATTTCGCGCAGCCGGTGCCGCGCCTGCCGGCCGTGCTGCGGGCCGGTGCCCGCGAGAGCCTGTCGACCACCTACCAGGTGCCCGGCAACTCCAGCTCGCTCTTTTGGCGGCAGTGGCTGAGCGCGCCAGGCTGGGAACGGATCACGGTCCCGGCCGGCACCTACGACTGCCTGCGCATCGAGCGGCTGATCCAGTTTCGCCACAGCGACATGTTCCGCGAATGGCCGGAACGCCAGGAGACGATCTGGTATGCGCCGGCCGTCGAGCGCTGGGTCCTGCGCGAATGGACCGGCATCTACTATTGGCCCGGCAGACCGCCGACACGCCTGCGCGAAGACTGGATCACGTCGCGTCTGATCGACTACACGCCGGCGCCGACGTCCTGAGGCCCCCGGGGAGCGCGCGGGCGGGAGGGGGCGAGCGCCGCCGACTGCCATGCGCGTCAGGGTTTCATCCGACCGAACCGGAATGGGCGGCGGCCCTCCTTCGCCGATAATGCCGGGGCATTCACCCGTAGGACATACCGATGCCCCGTCACGCCCCCCGCCTGCCCGCCTCCCCCGCCGCCTCCGACACCCCGGCGGCGACTCGCCCCCGTATCGATCGAGGCCGCCGCCAATGGACGCTAGGCACGCTGGCCGTCGCCGCAGCGGCGCTGCCGGCGATCCGCCCGGCATGGGCCCAGGCCGATGATTTCCCGAAACGCCCGATCACGCTGGTCCTGCCGTTTCCCCCGGGCAGCGCCAGCGACATTCCGGTGCGCGCGCTGTCGGTCGCCGCCGGCAAGAGGCTCGGCCAGTCGGTCGTCATCGAGAACAAGCCCGGCGTGGCCGGCACGCTGGGGCCGGTCGGCGTCGCCAAGAACGCCGCGCCCGACGGCTACACGGTCGCGATCGCACCGGCCAGCCTGTGGCGGCTGCCGCACCAGCAGAAAGTCAACTACGACCCGATCAAGGACTTCACGTACATCGCGGGCCTGGCCGCGTACACGTTCGCGATCGCCGTCAATGCCAACGCACCGTGGAAGACCTTCGACGAGATGATCAAGTGGGCCAAGGCCAACCCGGGCAAGCTGTCGCTGGGCGGCACCGGCACGGGAGCGTCGGGCCACATCGCGGCGTTCAAGCTCGGCAAGCTGGCCGGCATCGACATCAACTACGTCCCGTTCAAGGGCGGCGCCGAGATCTCGGCCGCGATGCTCGGCGGCCATATCGACGGGCAGATCGACGCCGGCTGGACGCCGCTGGTCGAAACGGGCAAGGCGCGTCTGCTCGCGGTGCTCACCGACAAGCGGCTGACCAAGTACCCGAACGTGCCGACCGTCAAGGAAGCGGGCTACGACATCGTCGTCGATTCGCCGTGGGGACTGGTCGGACCGAAAGGCATGGATCCGAAGATCGTCGCGAAGCTGGAACAGGCATTCCTCGGCTCGCGCAACGATCCCGCTTACGTCAAGGCACTCGACACGTTCGACCTGCGCGACCTGAACATGGGCAGCGCGGCTTTCACGCGCGTCGCCGAGGAAACCTTCGCTGCCGAAAAGCGCAATCTCGAAGAACTGAACATCAAGCCCAACTGAGGTCCTAATGAGTACATCCTCCCCCGTCTATGAACGCGAACACCAGCACCGCTGGATCCAGGGCGACCTGGCACTGTTCCGCGACTCGATCCGCCGGTTCGTCGAGAAGGAACTGGCGCCGAACGAAGAACGCTGGTGGAAGCAGCAGAAGGTCGACCGCGAGGTCTGGCTCAAGGCCGGCGAGATCGGCATGCTGTGCCCGAGCATCCCCGAGGAATACGGCGGCGGCGGCGGCACGTTCGCGCACGACGCGATCATCGCGATCGAGCAGTCGCGGGCGATCGCCTCGTCGCTGGGCACCAACGTGCACAGCGGCATCGTGTCGCACTACATCCTGCGCTACGGCACCGAGGAGCAGAAGAAGAAATACCTGCCCGAGATGGCCACGGGCCGGATGGTCGCCGCGATCGCGATGTCCGAGCCGGGTGCCGGCTCGGACCTGAAGAGCATCCGCACGCGCGCCGACAAGAAGGGCGACCGCTACGTGATCAACGGCGCGAAGACGTTCATCACCAACGGCTACTGGTGCGACCTGATCGTGCTCGTCGCCAAGACCGATCCGGATGCCGGCAGCAAGGGCGTGTCGCTGATCATGATCGAGACCCAGGACCTTCCGGGCTTCAAGCGGGGCCGCATCCTGGACAAGATCGGCCAGAAGGGCCAGGACACCGCCGAGCTGTTCTTCGACAACGTCGAAGTGCCGCAGTCGAACCTGCTCGGCGCCGAGGAAGGCAAGGGCTTCTACCAGTTGATGCAGCAGTTGCCGCAGGAGCGGCTGATCATCGGGCTGGGATCGGTCGCGGCGATGACGCGCGCGGTCGAGCTGACGATCGAGTACACGAAGCAGCGCAACGTGTTCGGCGCGCCGCTGGCCGACATGCAGAACACGCGCTTCAAGCTCGCCGAATGCCAGACGCTGTGCAAGGTCGCGGCGGTGTTCGTCGATGACTGCATGGAGAAGATCCTGGCCGGCGGCCTGGACACGACGACCGCGGCCATGGCCAAGTGGTGGACGTCGCAGACGGCGTTCCAGGTCATCGACGAGTGCTTGCAACTGCACGGCGGTTACGGCTACATGCTCGAATACCCGATCGCGCGGATGTTCGCGAACTCGCGCGTGGGCCGCATCTATGGCGGCTCCAACGAGGTGATGAAGGAACTGATCGCCCGTTCGCTCTGAGCGCCGCCGGCGCCTCGGACGGACGACCCCGCCGGCGGCGGCGATGCCGACCGGCGACCCCGCTGCCCGATGGCCCAGCGTCACCGCAGGCAGGCTCATCAAGTACATGGAGACAACACTTATGAACGCCCCCGAGAACGTCGCCGCGAACGCGGCCGCCGCGCAGGCCGCGGCGATGAACCTGCCTCAACCCCCGGTGTTCGCCACCGTCCAGGAAGAACGGCTGCACCGCAAGCAGCGGCTGGCCGCCGCCTTCCGCCTGTTCTCCAAGTTCGGGTTCGACGAAGGCGTGGCCGGCCACGTCACCGCCCGCGACCCGGAATTTCCGGACACGTTCTGGGTCAACCCGTTCGGCGTGCATTTCAGCCAGATCAAGGTGTCGAACCTGATCCGTTGCGACCACCACGGCGACGTCGTCGAAGGCAACCACCCGGTCAACCGCGCGGCGTTCGCGATCCATTCGAACGTGCACCAGGCGCGCCCGGATGCCCACGCGGCCGCGCACACGCATTCGACGTACGGCCGCGCGTGGTCGGTGCTGGGCCGCAAGCTCGACCCGCTGACGCAGGACGCCTGCGCGTTCTACGAGGACCACGCCGTCTATGACGACTTCGGCGGCGTCGTCGTCGAGCTGGACGAAGGCGCCCGCGTCGCGAAGGCGCTGGGCCGCAACAAGGCCGCCATCCTGCAGAACCATGGCCTGCTGACCGTCGGCCAGACCGTCGACGAGGCGGCCTGGTGGTTCATCACGATGGAACGCACCTGTCAGGTGCAGTTGCTGGCCGAAGCCGCCAGCGCGGGCCGCGGCGAGCCCCTGAAGCTGATCCGCGACGAATCGGCGCGGCAGGCGTTCGGCATCGTGGGCTCCCCGTTCTCCGGCTGGTTCCAGTTCCAGCCGCTGTACGCGCGGATCCTGAAGGAACAGCCCGATTTCCTGGATTGATCCGGGCTCGACGCCCTCCACCATCCCGCGAGGAGAACGTGCGGTGACGAATTTCGAACGAGACATCCGACCCCGGCTGAAGCTGCCGTTGATCGCGGCACCGATGTTCCGCGTCTCGGGTCCCGAACTGGTGATCGCCGCCTGCCGCAACGGCGTCATCGGCGCGTTTCCATCGGCCAACTGCCGGACCACCGAGCAGTTCGACGCATGGATGACCGAGATCAACGCCGCGCTGACGCCGGCGGACGCGCCGGTGTGCCCGAACCTGATCATCCGCCGCGAAGCGCTGATGGACGACCTTGCCTGCGTGATCCGCCACCGCGTGCAAATGGTCATCACCAGCGTCGGCTCGCCCGAGCCGGTCATCGCGCCGCTGCATGACGCGGGCTGCCTGGTGTTCGCCGACGTCGCCTCGGTGCGCCACGCCGAGAAGGCGATCGCGGCCGGCGTCGACGGCCTGATCCTGTTGACCGCGGGCGCCGGCGGCCAGACCGGCTGGGCCAACGGACTGTCGTTCGTGCGGGCCGTGCGCGATATCTTCGACGGGCCGATCGTCATGGCCGGCGGCGTCGGCGACGGGCATGCGCTATGGGCCGCGCAGGTACTGGGCTGCGACCTCGCGTACATGGGTACCAAGTTCATCGCCACCCACGAGAGCATGGCCGCCGACGGCTACAAGCGGATGCTGGTCGACAGCCGGCTCGACGACGTCCTGCTGTCCAAGGCGTTCACCGGCCTGGAAACCAACACGCTGACGCCGTCGATCATCGCCGCCGGGCTCGATCCGAAGAACCTGCCGACCGACATGAGCGCCGAACGCGCGGCGGCGCTGTACGGCAGCGGCGGCAGCACCGGCGTCAAGCGCTGGGCCGATATCTGGAGTGCCGGGCATTCGGTGTCGGGCGTCAAGGCCGTGACCTCCACCGAAGCGTTGATCGCGCAGACCCGGCGCGAGTACGACGCGGCGCGTGAGAGAACGGCCCGGCTGATGGACGCTTACTGACGAACCGCGCCGGCGGCGGGAGGATCCTCTCTCGATCCCGGATCGGCGAACGCCGCGCCCGGATCGACCGGCATCCGGCCTACCGGGGGGCGCCGGGATCGGGCTAGTGTGCCGGTGTTATGATATTGATAATTCATTATCAATATAGATGCAGACGTGCCTAAACGATCCGCCCTCGCCATCACGATTGCCGCCGCGGTGGTGCCCGGCCCTGGCGACGCCCAGGAAGCAGGCCGGGAACTGGCCCCGATCACCGTCACCGACAAGAAAGTCGCCGGCCCGGCCGACATCGGCTTCGAAGCCGGTACCCTTCCCACGCCGACGACGCTGATCGAGCGAGAGGAGATCGAGCGGACGAACCAGGAGCGCGACGCCGGCACGCTGCTGCGCAGGGTGCCGGGGATCATGGTCCACACTATCGGCCAGGGTGACACCGGGAACGCGGTCAAGATGCGCGGCTTCCTCAGCGCCACGCATGGCGCCGACGCCGCCGTCTACATCGACGGGATGCCGCAGAACCTGCCGTCCTCGATGATCAACCACGGCATGAACGACATGTCGTGGCTGACGCCGGACATGGTGGAGCGCATCGCGGTCGTCAAGGGGCCGTTCTCCGCGCTGTACGGCGACCAGAACCGCTCCGGCGCGGTCGACATCGTGACTCGCACGAAGGCGCGCAGCAATGTCGCGGTCACCGTCGGCAGCCATGGCACGCGACGGGGCAGCGTCGTCCTCTCGGGCGATGCGGGGCCGATCGAATCGCTGTTCATCGCCGACGTGTTCCGGACCGACGGCTACCGGGACAACAACGACGGCGACCGTTCCACGCTGTTCTGGAAGGGCACGCTGCGCCAGGGCGGCTCGGTCTGGTCGCTGCGCGCCGTCCATCACGAAGCCGACTGGAACGCGCCGGGCTTCCTGAGCCTGGACAGCCTGCGGGCGGGCACCGTCAAGCCTACCGACCGGGATCCGACGTCCGCCCGGGCATGGGGCGACGCCGGGCGCACCAGCCTGGTCCTCACCTATGGCCAGGCGCAGACCGATGCGGGGCTCAGCGGCACGATGTACTTCGAGAAGTACCGGCGCAACCGTGCGCTGGGCGCCAATGCGACGGACCTGAACGTCCTCCATGACAACCGGAACATCTACGGCGGCCGCGCGCTGTACAACCTGCTGCTCGGCCCCCGGGGCGGCATCACGGTGGGCGGCGAGATCCGCGCGGACCGCGGCGATGCGATCAACCGGCGCTACGCGTCGGGCATCCCCAGCGATCTGTACAGCGCGAACCAGGACCTGGACCTGCTGACCTACGGCCTGTTCGCGCAGGGCCAGTACAAGCCGCTCGACAGCCTGAAGCTGGTCGCGGGCGCCCGGGTCGATCGGTTCGACTACGACATCCGGAATCGCAAGCTACCCGCCGCGTCGGTTCGCTACGATCGGTCGGTGTTCACGCCGCGGGCCGGCATCGTATGGACGCCCGTCGGGAACGTCGATCTGTTCGCGAACGTCGGCCAGGGATTCCGGTCGCCGAGCCAGGCCGAACTGAGCCCGAGCGGCGCGTTGGGCCCGCTGGGCGCTGCCGGAGGCGCCGGCAATCCGAACGTCGCACCGCCGAAGCTGCGGTCGGTGGACATCGGGTTCAACGCCTTCGTCACCCCGCGCTGGCAGATCGGCGCCGCTTACTACCACACGAAGAACTCGGGCGAGATCGCCCAGGTCGCGCCAGGCATCTTCGATAACGTCGGGAATACGACGCGGGACGGCTGGGAAGCCTCGTCGACCTTCCACGCGACTGATTCGCTGCGCGTATACGGCAGCTACGGGCGGCTGATCCGCTCCCGCATCGACAGCGCGGCGCCGGGCGCCGCCGACCGGCTTTCTCTGCCCGAGCACATGGTCAAGGCCGGCGTCGGCTGGACCACGCCGTTCACGGGCGGGCGCCTGTTGCTGAATGGAGACTTTTCGTGGGTGTCTCCGACGCCGTACTTCAGCGGCACGCCGGCCCGCATCGGCTACGCCAGGCCGTACTCGCGATACGACCTGCGCGCGACGTACGAGACCGGCCCGTGGCAATGGACAGCCTTCGCGACCTTTCAACCGATCCGCTACGGCAGCGAAGTGGTCGTCGCAGCGGCCGGCGGCGGCGCCTCCATCGATCCGCGCCCGCGCAGCGAGGTCGGCATCACGGGCCGTTACTTCTTCTAGGCGCCCGCGCGGCGCAAGCCGGCGATGCTTCCGCCGCGCAGGTTCCCGGCGGCGCCGCTCATCGTCGGCGCCGCGGAAATGGCTGGCTTATATCCACCTTCCTGGCCGATCAATCCCCGGAGCAAATGTCACTATTTGCAAACCCCAAGCCTCCATCGGCCATTCCGGCTCGCCGATCATGCGCACACCTACCGTTTCCCCCCGATCGCTGACCATCACCGCGAAGGTGATGATCCTGATTGCCATCCCGATCCTCGGCACGATCCTCGCCTCGTTGATCGGCATCGCGCGCTTGGGAGAAGTCGCCCAGGACGTCGACACGCTGACCCACCAACAGGTGGAGACCGAACGCACGGTCATGGCGTGGCGGACGATGACGATGGCGAGCCTGGAACGCACGATCGTGCTGGTCAACAGCAACGACGCAGCGCTGGTCGCGACGATGAACGAGCGCAACCAGGCGGCGCTGGAGCAGGCCAAGGAAGTGCTCAAGCGCGTCGAGGCGTTCGCGCGCCAGGATCCCCGGTTCAAACGGCTCTATGACGAAGTGATGGCCAAGCGCCAGTTCTACTTCGACACGATGAACGACATCGTTCGCAACAAGGGCCGCTGGGACGCCGCGGCCTTGAGCGAAGCCAGCACGACGCGGCTGCTGCCGGCGATCGAAGCCTATTCGAGCGCCCAGCAGGGTTTCATCGACCTGCTGAAGCAGGACATCCAGGCCGCCGTCGACGCGTCGGCCTCGTCGTTCGTCAACGGCCGCAACCTGATGATCGCGATCGGCGTAGCCTCGACGCTGCTGTCGCTCGCGCTGGGCTGGTGGTTCAGCCGCGCCGTCACGCGTCCGATCCGGCATGCGGTCGATGTGGCGCGGGCCGTGGCCGAAGGTCGCATCGACGTGCCGATCCAGCACACGCAGCACGACGAGATCGGGCAACTGCTGGACGCGATGGACCGCATGGGCGGCGCGATCCGCCACTTCACGGCCGAGCAGCAGGCGATGGCCGACTCGCACCTGGCGGGCCGCATCGACCATCGGATGCCGCTCGACGAGCTGTCGGGCGCTTACCGCCGGATGGGCGAATCGCTGAACGGGCTGGCGCAGACCCACGTCGACGTGAGCCGGCAGACGATCGAGACGATCAAGGCGTATGCGGCCGGAGACTACTCGGCGCGGATGCCTCGCCTGCCGGGCGAACTGGCCCGGACCAGCGACGCGATGGACGCGGTACGCGACACGATGCAGAAGGCCGGCGCCGCCGCGGCCGAGGCGCTACGCACCAAGCGCGCGCTCGACGTGGCCGCCACGCCCCTGCTGATGGCCGACGAGCAGCACCGCGTCACCTACGTGAACCCCTCGGCCGCCCAGATGTTCGAGAAGCTCGCCCGCGAAGGCGTGATCGCAACGGCATCGACGGCGACGCTGGTGGGTGCGTCGCTGCCCGCACTGGTTCCGCAACTGGACACCTCGCACCTGGGCGCCGCGCAGCAGCTCGACCTGGAGCTCGGCGCGCATCACTTCGTGCTGTCGATCAACCCGGTCGTCGATGCGCGAGGGCTGCGCGGCGGCGCCGTCGTCGAATGGCGCGACCGTTCGGCGGAGCTGGACGAACTCGCGCAGCAGAAGGCGCGGCTCGAACAGGAACGCACGCAGGCGGCCCACAACGCCCGGATCCGCAGCGCACTGGATACCTGCTCGACCAACGTGATGATCGCGGACGTGACCGGCCACATCGTCTACATGAACGAAACCGTGATCGCGATGCTGCGCTCGGCCGAGGCCGACCTGCGCAAGGTCATGCCGCACTTCTCGGTCGACAGCCTGATCGGCCGCAGCGTCGACGACTTCCATAAGGACCCGGCGATCCAGCGCAATCTGCTGAAGAACCTTCGCGGCAAGCATTGCGCGCAGATCCGCGTCGGCGAGCGCGCGTTCCAGTTGACCGCCAGCCCGGTGATCACCCGCGAAGGCCAGCGAGAAGGCACGGTCGTCGAATGGCTCGACCGCACCGCGGAACTCCACGCCGAACAGCAGACGGCCGAACTGGTCGAGGCGGCGATCGGCGGCGACTTCTCGCACCGCCTCGACATGCAGCTCGACCATGCGTTCTTCACGCAGCTCGGCCAGGGCCTGAACACGATCATGCAGACGATCGAATCGGCGCTGAACGATGTATCGAGAGTGCTGGGGGCCGTCGCCAAGGGCGACCTGACCGATCGGATCACCACCGAGTACGCGGGCACCCTCGGGCAACTGAAGGGATACGTGAACACGACGGTCGATCAGTTGACGCAGATCGTCAACGAGATCAAGGATTCGGCCGGCTCGATCCATACCGCCGCGCGCGAGATCGCGCAGGGCAACTCGGACCTGTCCAGCCGCACCGAGGAGCAGGCGGCCAGCCTCGAACAGACCGCCGCATCGATGGAGGAGCTGACCAGCACAGTGCGGCAGAACGCCGACAACGCACGCCAGGCCAACCAACTGGCCAGCGGCGCATCGGACGTCGCGCAGCGCGGCGGCGGCGTCGTCGAAGAAGTGGTGCGGACGATGACCGACATCGCCGAATCGTCGAACCGCGTCGTGGACATCATCGCCGTCATCGACGGCATCGCGTTCCAGACCAACATCCTGGCGCTGAACGCGGCCGTCGAGGCGGCGCGCGCGGGCGAGCAGGGTCGCGGCTTCGCGGTCGTGGCATCGGAGGTGCGCACCCTCGCGCAGCGCTCGTCCGAAGCGGCCCGCGAGATCAAGGAGCTGATCGAGGACTCGGTCGGCAAGGTACAGAACGGCACGCAACTGGTCGACCAGGCCGGCAACACGATGCGCGAGATCGTCTCCGCGATCAAGCGCGTGACGGACATCATGGGCGAGATCACGATCGCCTCGCAGGAGCAGAGCTCGGGCATCGAGCAGGTGAACCAGGCGATCACGTCGATGGACGAGACGACGCAGCAGAACGCCGCGCTCGTCGAACAGGCGGCCGCGGCCGCCGACAGCATGGCGCAGCAATCGAACAACCTGGTGCAGACGGTACAGGTGTTCCGCGCGCACGGCGCCGACCGCGGCTGAGAGGGCCTCGGCCGGCGCGTGGGTCACGGCCGGCCGCGTGAGCCCCGAGGACGGTGGCTTCGATTGATGATTCATGGCGTCGCGACCCATACTCGCCGCCACGGCGACGAAGATGGAGACGACGATGGGCAGAAGCGCCCGTATCCCTGGCCAGATCCGCGGCAACCTCCACCGGCTGACTGCCGCCATGGCCGCTGCCGCCATGCTGCTCACCGCAGGATGCGCGCAGCAATCGCTACCGACCGTCCCCGCCGCGCAAGCGGCACGATCCGAAGCGCCTCCGGCCCAAGCCGCCTGCCCCACGGGCCTGCCCGCGGATGCTCGCTGCTGGCGCGGCACGGATTCGGCCGGCGCCCCCTATCTGATCGCCATGCCGCAATCCTGGAACGGCGTGCTCGTGGTCCACGCGCACGGCGGACCGGCGCTGGGCGCGCCCGATCCCAAGCGCGCCGACAACGACGCACGCCGATGGGCCATTACGGTCCGGGCAGGCTACGCCTGGATCGGCTCGGTGTATCGCCAGGGCGGCGTGGCGCTGACCAGTGCCAGCGAGGACACCGAGCGGGCACGCCAGATCTTCGTCGCCCACATCGCGCAGCCGCGCCGCACGCTGCTGCATGGCATGTCATGGGGCGCCGGCGTCGCTGCCAAGCTGGCCGAGCGCGTGGCCCCGCCGGGCGGCGAGTCACCCTACGACGCCGTGGTGCTGACCAATGGCGTCCTGGGCGCCGGCACGCGTTCGTACGACTTCCGGCTCGACTTGCGCGTCGTGTACCAGGTGCTGTGCGGCAACCATCCGCGCCCCGACGAACCGCAGTACCCGCTGTGGATGGGGTTGCCCGAAAACAGCGCGCTCAGCCGCGCGGATCTGGCCGCGCGCGCCGACGAATGCCTGGGCTTGCGCAAGCCGCCTGCACAACGCAGCGCCGAGCAGGCGCGCAAGCTCGACACGCTGACCAAGGTCGTGCGGATTCCCGAGCGCACCGTGCTGGAGCATCTGAACTGGGCGACGTGGCACTTCCAGGACATCGCGTTCAAGCGCACCGGCGGCCTGAACGCATTCGAAAACCGCGAGGTGCGCTACACGGGCTCGCCGGACGACGCGGCGCTGAATGCCCGGGTCGCGCGCTACGCGGCCGATCCGCGCGCCCAGGCGATCTTCGATAAGGACGCGGGGCTGAGCGGGCGCATCGGGATCCCCGTGCTTACCGCGCACGCCATCCACGACCCGATCGCATTCGTCGAACTGGAAGCGGCCTTCCGGCAGACGATGGCGCGCGGCGGCAGCGCCGACCGCCTGGTGCAAACCTTCCTGGACAGCCCGGATCACAGCATCTTGGCCGATGCCGAGACCGCGACCCTGTTCGACGCGGCGCTGCGGTGGGCCGAACACGGCGAGAAACCCACACCCGCCGGTATCGCGCAACGATGCGAGACCTTGCGCACGCGGTTCGGCTCGCACTGCCGTTTCTTGCCGGACTACCAGCCGGCGCCACTCTCATCACGCAGCCCGCCGCGCTGATGCGCCCGACGGGTGACGCGCGATGTGCATGTCCCGCGCATCGAGGACCGCACGGATCGATTCGACCCGGCCCTCGAGGCCGGCCTTTCGCCCAGCCGCCTGTCTCGCCTGTTGCGTGACCCTCGGCGCTCGCTAGGGCCGTTCCGTCATCTGCTCGTCCAGCCATTCGATCCAGTGGCGCACGCGCGTGGTCGTGCCCGACTGCAGGTGCGTCAGGCATCCGATGTTGGCCGACAGGATCTGCTGAGGCTGCCCTTCGAGCAGGTTGGCCAGCTTGCGGTCGCGCAACTGGCGCGACAGTTCGGGCTGCAACACCGAGTAGGTACCGGCCGAGCCGCAGCACAGATGGCTGTCTGCGACGGGCGTCAACGACACGCCCCACCCTGCCAGCAGCCGCTCGACCGCGCCCTTGATCTGCTGGCCATGCTGCAGCGTGCAAGGCGGATGGAAGGCCGCGCGCGCGGTGACGTCGGGCGGCAGCGCCGCACGGATCGTCGCATCGAACTCGGGCAGCCATTCGGCCAGGTCGCGCGTCATCGCGCTGATGCGGCGCGCGCGCTCGGCATAAGCGGGATCGTCGCGCAGCAGATGGCCGTAGTCCTTGAGCATCGCGCCGCAGCCCGACGCGTTGATGACGATCGCTTCGGCCGCCTCCGGGCCGTCGAGCCAGCGCGTCCAGGCGTCGATGTTGCGCCGGGCCTGCGCCTGCGCGCCGGTCTCATCGTTCAGGTGATGGCGGATCGCCCCGCAGCAGCCCGATTTGCGCTCGACGATCGCCTGCACGCCGAGCCGGTCGAGCACGCGCGCGGTCGCTGCGTCGATGTTCGGCATCATCGCCGGCTGGACACAGCCGTTCAGCAGCAGCACGCGCCGCGCATGCCGGCCGGACGGCCAGCGCCGGCCCAGGCGGTCGTCGGCGCCGGACGGCACCTTGTCGCGCAGCGACGCCGGCAGCATCGGCCTGAGGGCCTTGCCCACGCGCATCGCCGGATCGAACAGCCAGCGCCGCGTCAGCCCTTCGCGCAGCGCGGTGCGCAGCACGCGTTCGCCCAGCGGCCGGCGGACCTGCTTCTCGACGAGCCGCCGGCCGACGTCGACCAGATGCCCATAAGTGACGCCGGACGGGCACGTGCTCTCGCAGTTGCGGCAGGTCAGGCAGCGGTCCAGGTGCGTCAACGTCGACGGGCCGGCCGGCGTACCCTCGACGACCTGCTTGATCAGGTAGATGCGCCCGCGCGGCCCGTCGAGCTCGTCGCCCAGCAGTTGATACGTCGGACAGGTCGCCGTGCAGAAGCCGCAATGCACGCACTTGCGCAGGATCGATTCGGCCTCGATCCCGTCAGGCGTGTCGCGCAGCCACTCGGCCAGGTGGGTTTCCATCGTTCGGTAGTCTCGTCACAAACCCCGGTACATGCGTCCCGGATTGAAAATGCCATGCGGATCGAGCGCCTGCTTCAAGTTGCGGTGCAGTCGCATGTTGACCGGCGCCAGCGGATGGAAGATGCCGAACGACGTCGAGCGCCCCGCCTGCCCGCCCGTGCGCCATCCGCCGCGGAACAGCATGGCCGTGCCGCCCAGGTGCTGGGCCGCCGCGCGCACGATCGACGCATCGGCCGCCGTGCGCAACCAGCGCAGCGCCCCGCCCCACTCGACGAACTGGCGCCCGTCCCCGAGATCCGGCAGATCGGTCAGCGACGCGGTCGACGGCAGCGACAGGCGCCATAGCGGCTCGTCGGTCGCGAAGAACGGGTCGCGATGGTCGCGCACGTCGGCCCAATAGCGGTCGGCTTCGGCCGCATCGAGCCGGACCGCCCCGTCGGCGGCGAACGATTCGCCGATCCGTGCGGCCGCATGCTCGACGGCCGCGCGCGCGCCCGACAGTCGCACCGTCAGCACGCCGGGTTCATCGGTGCCGCCCAGTCCATGCGCGGGCGGCGACCAAGCGGTCGCGCTGATCGGCAGCGGCTGGCCGCCCCACTCGTTCAGCAGCCGGATGATCCGGCTGCCCGGCACCGGCATCCGCAGCGATGCCTGCGCGGCCGGCACCGGCAGCACCTTCAGCGATACCTCGGTGATCACGCCGAGAATGCCCATCGAGCCGGTCAGCAGCCGCGATACGTCATAGCCGGCGACGTTCTTCATCACCTGGCCACCGAAGTACAGCAGCTCGCCGCTGGCCGGCATCAATGCCGCGCCGAGCACGAAATCACGGACCGATCCGCTGGCCATCCGGCGCGGCCCGGACAACCCGGCCGCGACCACGCCGCCGATCGTGCTCCGCGGCCCGAACGCCGGCGGTTCGAACGCGAGCATCTGGCCATGACGGGCCAGCAGCGCTTGCACCGCATCGAGCGACGTGCCGCCGCGCGCGGTGACCACCAGTTCGGTCGGCTCGTAGCTGACGACGCCGCGCAGCCGCGTCAAATCGAGCAGATCGCCGCCGGGCGGCTCGCCGAGGAAATCCTTGCTGCCGGCGCCGCGCAACCACAGCGGCCGGCGCTGACGGTCGGCCTGCAGCACGCGTTCGCGCAGCACCGACAGTTCGGCCAGCGCCGCCTCGGCGCTCATCGCCTCGGGCAGGGCCTCGAGCAGGGCCTCGGATGCGCCATCGGAGGCGCGATCAGGGGTTCCGTCGACCATCGCCTCGGTCAGATCCGGGCCGCTGCCGGGCCCGGGGGAAGAATCGCGCGACATCGCCATGGCATCCGTTCGCTGGGTCGATCGTGGAAAAGCCCGATCGATGAAAAATCGATGAAAAGAGCCGGACGGCTTCGTGGCGACCGCATGCGGGCGCTGCCCGCCGCGGCGCCGGTCAGAAGCGCGGCAGCTCGGGGAAGCGCAGGCGGCCGCCGTGCACGTGCATCTTGCCGTACTCGGCGCAGCGCGCCAGCGACGGGATCGCCTTGCCGGGGTTCAGCAGGCCCGCCGGATCGAACGCGCGCTTGATCGCGAACATCGCGGCCCGCTCGGCGGCCGAGAACTGCACGCACATCGAGTTGATCTTCTCGATGCCGACGCCGTGCTCGCCGCTGACGGTTCCCCCCAGTTCGACGCACAGCTCGAGGATGTCGGCGCCGAACAACTCGGCCTGGCGCCACTGCTCGGCGTCGTTCGAATCGAACAGGATCAGCGGATGCAGGTTGCCATCGCCGGCGTGGAAAACGTTGATGCAGCGCAGCCCGTAGCGATGCTCCATGTCGGCGATCGCCTTCAGCATGCGGCCCAGGTTCTTGCGCGGAATCGTGCCGTCCATGCAGTAGTAGTCGGGCGACAGCCGGCCGGCGGCCGGAAACGCGTTCTTGCGGCCCGACCAGAACAGCAGCCGTTCGGCCTCGGACGTCGACACCTGGCAGCGGGTGGCGCCGGCGGCCTGCAGCACGGCTTCCATCCGGCCGATCTCCTCGGCGACCTCCTCGGGCGTGCCGTCGGACTCGGCCAGCAGGATCGCCTCGGCATCCAGGTCGTAGCCGGCATGCACGAAGTCCTCGACGGCGGCCGTCGCCTTCTTGTCCATCATCTCGAGCCCGGCCGGGATGATGCCCTCGGCGATGATCCGCGCGACGGCCTCGCCGGCCTTGACGACGTCATCGAACGAGGCCATCACGACGCGCGCCAGCGCCGGACGCGGCACGAGCTTGACGGTGACCTCGGTCGTCACGGCCAGCATGCCTTCGGAACCGATCACCAGCGCCAGCAGGTCCAGCCCCGGCGTATCGAGCGCATCGCCCCCGAACTCGACGACCTCGCCGTCGATCGTCAGACCCCGCACCTTCAGGACATTGTGGACAGTCAGCCCGTACTTCAGGCAGTGCACGCCGCCGGCATTCTCGGCGACGTTGCCGCCGATCGAGCAGGCGATCTGCGACGACGGATCGGGCGCATAGTACAAGCCCAGATGCGCGACCGCCTCGGAGATCGCCGCGTTGCGCACACCCGGCTGCACGCGGGCCGTGCGCGCCAGCGGATCGATCGACAGGATCCGGTTGAACCGCGCCAGCGACAGCACGACGCCCGAGCCGTGCGGCATCGATCCGCCCGACAGGCTGGTGCCGGCGCCGCGCGCGACGACAGGCACGTCCAGCTCGCTGCAGGCCTTCAGGATCGACTGCACCTGCGCCTCGGTCTCGGGCAGCACGACCACCATCGGCAACTGCCGGAACGCCGACAACCCGTCGCATTCATAAGGCCGCGTGTCCTCGACCTCGGACAGTACGCTGCGTTCGGGGAGGATCTCGCGCATCGCGGCGACCACCTGGGCGCGGCGCTGGGGCGTGGGCGTGGCCGTATAGTCTTCGTGCCGCAGCGCGCGCGGCGCGACGTCGGGGATCGGCGCCACAGGCGCCACCGATGGGGCGTCCATCAGAGTCTCCGTTTGAACCAATGTGCATTGTCGCAAAAAAAGCCGTGCGCCCGGCGCGGGCCGAAGTGGCCGGGAATTGTCCCCAAATAACCTTCTCCAAGCAGAGGCGCCCCGGCAATATCGACACCCACCCGAACGCGTCGTCGATCCCCGCGCATCCGCACGGCGAAGGCCTGGCGAGCGAGGAGACAGAACCGCGGCCTGCCGCCGTTCCGCACGGCGCCGGGCGAGGTGGTGCGCGGACCGGACAGCGGCCGCGGCAACAACGACAATAACTGGAGACTGCCCCATGGCGAGCCTGTTCGAAGGCCTGAAGGTGATCGATTGCAGCAGCTTCATCGCGGCGCCGACGGCCGCGGTGCTGCTGGGCGACTTCGGTGCCGACGTCATCAAGATCGAACCCCCCGGGGCCGGCGATCCGTGCCGCGCACTACCGAAACTGCCGGGCACCCCCCAGACCGACCAGCCTTATGGCTGGATGCTGGACAACCGCAACAAGCGGGGCATCGCGCTCGACCTGGCCCAGCCGCAGGGGCAGGCCGTCGTGCATCGGCTGGCGCAGCAGGCCGACGTCTTCATCACCAATTACCCGCTG
>JAKPAM010000196.1 GCA_029779435.1 Pseudomonadota bacterium
CACGGCGATCAGCCAGCCGATGACGAGGATCAGCAATGCCCCGCCGATGCGGGGTAATTGCATGCCGAACGCGCCCTGCAGCGCATCGGAGAACGTCGCGTATTCCATCCGGACCTCCCAAACCCTGAGTGGGGCCCCCCACTGGCGCCCCTCGTGCGAGTATGCCGGACTTAGTGCGATCAGGCCCTAATCAGTCGCGAAAATTGTTGAAAGCCAACGGTACGTCGGTGATCTCTTTCTTGAGGACCGGCATGATCGCTTGCAGATCGTCGCGTTTGGCGCCGGTGATCCGCACGGCATCGCCCTGGATGCTCGCCTGGATCTTCAGCTTGCTGTCCTTGACGACGCGCACGATCTTCTTGGCGTGATCGCCGGATACGCCGTGGCGCACGGTGATCGATTGCTTGACCTTGTCGCCGCCGATCTTCTGCGGGTCGCCGATGTCCAGGAAGCGCACATCGACGTTGCGTTTCGCGCATTTGGACAGCAGCACGTCGCGTACCTGCGACAGCTTGAAGTCGTCGTCGGCGAAAGCGGTCAGCTCGCGGTCCTTCTGTTCGATCCGCGCGTCGGACCCCTTGAAATCGAAGCGGGTGCTGATCTCCTTGTTCGCCTGTTCGATGGCGTTGCGGACTTCGACCACGTCGGCTTCGGATACCACGTCGAATGAAGGCATGTCGGGTTCCTTCTCCTTGCAGGTAGCTAATGGATGAGATTCGTCGGATGCTTAGCGTCTGGCGCAATGGCGCCGTCAGCGGCCGCGCGATTCGAGTGCTTCCCAGCGCCCCAGGCAATCGAGCAGTTCGGCTTCGATCGCCTCGCTGCGCGCCTGCAGGGCCTTGATGGCCTGCGCCGGGTCGCCGCCGCCGGCCGAGCCCGGCCGAGTGAGCTGATAAGTCGCCGGGTCGGCCAGTTGCGCCTGCAACGCGGCCTGCTCGGCTTCCAGCGCGTCGATGCGCGCGGGTAATTGCTCGAGTTCGCGCTGCTCCTTGTACGACAGTCGTGCGGGCTTGGCCGCAGGCGGGCGGGCAGCGGCCGCCGCCGGTTCGGCGGCCGTCGCGCGCGGGGAGGCGTCGCCAGCCGCGCGGCCACCCTTGTCGCGGGACGCGCCATGGCCCGCGCTGCCTTGAGCGCTTCCCGTGTTGTCGCTGATGTCGCCGGCCATGCGAGTCAGCGTCGCCTGGTAGTCGGTCCAGCCGCCCGCGTAATCGCGCCAGCGGCCATCGCCTTCGGCGGCGATCACCTGCGTCACGACGCCGTCGAGGAACGCCCGGTCATGGCTGACCAGCAGCAGGGTGCCCGCATAGTCGGCCAGCAGTTCTTCGAGCAGTTCGAGCGTGTCGATGTCCAGATCGTTGGTCGGCTCGTCGAGCACCAGCACGTTGGCGGGCCGCGCGAACAACTGCGCGAGCAGCAGCCGGCTGCGCTCGCCGCCGGACAGGCTGCGGACCGGTGATCGCGCGCGTTCCGGCGCGAACAGGAAGCGCGACAGATAGCTCATCACGTGCATCCGCTGCGCGCCGATCTCGATCCAGTCGGACCCCGGGCTGATCGTCTGCGCGACGCTGGCATCCTCGTCGAGCTTCGCGCGCAACTGGTCGAAATACGCGACTTGCCGCTGGGTGCCGAGCCTGACGGTGCCGGCATCCGGTTCGATCTCGCCGAGGATCAGCCGCAGCAGCGTCGTCTTGCCGGCGCCGTTGGGACCGACGATACCGACCTTGTCGCCACGCTGGATGATCGCGTCGACGTCGCGCAGCAGCGGCCGCCCGTCGAAGGATTTGGCCACGCCGCGCAACTCCGCGACGAGCTTGCCCGAACGCTCTCCGGTGTCGACGTCCAGGTCGACGCGTCCGAGCGATTCGCGCCGGCGCGCGCGTTCGCGGCGCAGCGCTTCGAGCCGGCGCACGCGCCCCTCGTTGCGCGTGCGCCGCGCCTCGACGCCCTGGCGGATCCAGGCTTCCTCCTGCGCGAGCAGCTTGTCGAACTTGGCGTTCAGCACCTGCTCGGTCGCCAGTTCGTCGCGCTTGCGGGCCTGGTAGCGCGAGAACGTTTCCGGATAGCTGCGCAGCGTGCCGCGATCCAGCTCGATGATGCGCGTGGCCACGCGGTCGAGGAAGTGCCGGTCGTGCGTGATGACGACGATCGCGCCGCGATACGCGAGCAGCAGGTCTTCGAGCCAGGTGATCGACGCGATGTCCAGGTGATTGGTCGGCTCGTCGAGCAGCAGCAGATCGGGCTCGGCCACCAGCGCGCGGGCCAGCGCGACACGCTTGCGCGTGCCGCCGGACAACGCGTCGACGATCGCATCGGGCACCAGGCGCAGTCGCGACAGCACGCTGTCGATCCGGTGACCGAGCGCCCACGTGCCGGCCGAATCCAGGCGTTCCTGCACGGCTGCCAGCCGTTCGATCGCATCGCCGTGGGCGCTGTCATGCAGCAGCCGCTGGTATTCGGCCAGGTCGGCCGCGCCGGGCAGGCCCGCGGCCACCGCGGCGTAGACGTCGATGCCGGGCGCGAACGTGGGCTCCTGCGCGACGCAGGCGGCCGTCATGCCGCCCTGGCACACGCGTTGTCCATCGTCGAGCGCCTGCTCGCCGGCGAGCACGCGCAGCAGCGACGATTTACCGGTGCCGTTGCGTCCGATCAGGCCGAGCCGCTCGCCAGGTTCGATGCTCAGGTCGACCTTGTCGAGCAGGGCCACGTGGCCGAATGCCAGATCGGCTTGTCGAAGGGTCAATACCGCCATATACAAAGCCGGAAATCAGTCGCGTGCCGGCCACAGATCCGGATCGACACGCTTTCGCCATTCGGGCGCGCTACTATAGCCGAACCCTCCCATTAGCGACCGTCCGGCCTGGTTGGTGCGGTCGGGGCCGGCCGGATCGCGCGATCGAACAAGGAGCACGCCTTGAGTCGGCAAGACAACAAAAACACGCTTTCCTTCGTCCAGCCCGAACCCAATGGCCCGTGGGCCACTTACCTGTCGCAGGTCGATCAGACGATGCCCTACCTGGGCGACCTGGCTCGCTGGGCCGAGACGCTGCGTCGCCCGAAGCGCTGCCTGATCGTCGAGATCCCCGTCGAGCTCGACGATGGAACGATCGCCCACTTCGAAGGTTATCGCGTCCAGCACAACCTGTCTCGCGGCCCGGGCAAGGGGGGTGTGCGCTTTCACCCCGATGTCACGCTGCAGGAGGTGATGGCGCTGGCGGCGTGGATGACGATCAAGAATGCCGCGGTCAACCTGCCTTATGGCGGCGCCAAGGGCGGTGTGCGGATCGACCCCTCGCGTTTCTCGCGCCGCGAGATCGAGAAGATCACGCGCCGCTACACGAGCGAGATCGGGCTGATCATCGGCCCCGACAAGGACATTCCCGCCCCCGACGTCAACACCAACAGCCAGATCATGGCGTGGATGATGGACACGTACTCGATGAACGTCGGCGCCGCGGCGACCGGCGTCGTCACCGGCAAGCCGCTGCAGCTCGGCGGTTCGCTCGGGCGCGTGAAGGCGACCGGCCGCGGCGTGTTCGTCGTCGGCCGCGAGGCGGCCGGCTGGTCGCGGATGCCGATCGATGGGGCGCGGGTCGCGATCCAGGGCTTCGGCAATGTCGGCTCGTCGGCCGCCGAACTGTTCGTCGCGCATGGCGCGCGCCTGGTCGCGGTGCAGGATCACACGGGAACGCTGTTCAATGCCGAAGGCCTCGACTGCGCGGGGCTGGCCGCCCACGCGGCCACCCACGGCGGTATCGCGGGCTTCGCCGGTGGAGAGCCGATTCCGGACGAGCAGTTCTGGGACGTCGAGTCCGACATCCTGATCCCGGCCGCGCTCGAGAGCCAGATCACCGCCGAGCGCGCGCAGCGGATCAAGGCACGGATGGTGCTCGAAGGCGCGAACGGCCCGTGCACGAAGGACGGCGACCAGGTGCTGAACGACCGCGGCATCCTCGTCGTGCCGGACGTGATCGCGAACGCGGGCGGCGTGACGGTGTCGTACTTCGAGTGGGTGCAGGATTTCTCGTCGTTCTTCTGGACCGAGGACGAGATCAACGTGCGGCTCGACAAGATCCTGGTCGGCGCGTTCAAGCACATCTGGGACACGGCCGCGCAACACCAGATCTCGCTGCGGACCGCGGCATTCGTCGTCGCCTGCACGCGCGTGCTGCAGGCCCGTGCCGAGCGCGGGCTGTATCCATGATGCGCAGAACCCG
>JAKPAM010000204.1 GCA_029779435.1 Pseudomonadota bacterium
GTCAGTCCAGGAAAATCGGCGCAGGCCAGAGTCTGCTCAGCGTAAAACTGTCGATGAGCATCGAGGCCTGCGGATTGACGCCGATCGCATAGACATAGCGCCCCCAGACGGTCAGCGACAGGAACGCCGCCGACAGCAGGAACACAGCGAAGACGACCCAGAGCAGGACCGGCAGGCCGAGCAGCGACCCGTTGCCGATCCAGAAAAAGGTGTCGCCGAGGCCGGCGATCTCGATCGAATTGATCAGCAGCGTCGCGCCGCGCAGCACCGAGAGCATGCCGAGCGTGACGATGATCGGCGAGAAGCGGAGATACGCGCAGAGCACGCCGTTCACGAGCCCGACCAGCGCGCCCGTGCCGACGCCGATCAGCACGCCGACACCGGCCGGCGCACCCCAGGACGCCATCGCGATCGCCGTCACCATGCCGGAGAAGCCGATATTGGAGCCGACCGACATGTCGACCTGCCCGGCGATGACCAGCAGCGCCATGACCGCGGCGACGACACCGATCGCCGCGTAGTTGGTCAGAATGACC
Organism: Pseudomonadota bacterium; assembly: GCA_029779435.1. Lineage (GTDB taxonomy): Bacteria > Pseudomonadota > Gammaproteobacteria > Burkholderiales > Burkholderiaceae_E > JAKPAM01. The sequence goes on from JAKPAM010000204.1 coordinate 537, forward strand.
TTGAAATTGGAGACCGTCAGGAACGACCCGCTCTGCATCGTGAAATAGCCGATGAGCAGCACCAGCGCGATCAGCAGGATGTTGTTGACGACGAGCTCCACCGGCGGACCGCGCCGCACGGGGGAGGATGAAGCGGCGGCTGTGGTGCTCATTCGGCTGCTAACCCCTGATGCTCGACCTGATGCGCCAGCATGAGCAGGCGCGCTTCGTCAATTTCGCCATAGTCCACCGTCGCCGCGACGCGCCCCGCGGAGAGGACGATCACGCGATCGGCGATCTGGACCAGTTCTTCCGGCTCGGACGATGTCACGAGCACGCTCTTTCCCGCATCGGCGCTCGCCCGGATCGCCGCGTAGATGTCGCGCCGCGCACCGACGTCGACGCCTTGCGTCGGCTCGTCCAGCATGAGCAGGCGGCAGGAGATGGTGTCGTTCAGCCAGCGCGCGATGACCAGCTTCTGCTGGTTACCGCCGGAGAAGCGACGGGCCTGCAGGTCGGCGCGCGGCGGCTGCAGGTTCAACTTCCTTGCCGAAGCCTCGAATGCCTTCTTCTCGGCCAGCGGGTTGCGCAGCCCCGCCGCTGCCAGCTTGAGAAAGGAGGGCAGCAGCATGTTCTCGCCGGCCGAGAGCTGGCCGATGATGCTCTTGCGGAGGCGATCCGACGGCACCAGCGCGATCCCGGCGGCCACGGCATCGCCGGGGCTCGACGTACGGATGCGCGCGCCGTCGACGCTGACCTCGCCCCCGAAGACGCGATGGCTGCCGAACAGGGCTTCCAGCAGT
>JAKPAM010000221.1 GCA_029779435.1 Pseudomonadota bacterium
CGTCGGCGGCCGGCACATAGCGCAGCTTGGCGCCATCGATGTCGGCGATCGAGATCGTCTGGCCGGCGATGACGTCGACACCGTCGAGCCGCAGCGTACCGGACACCGGCAGCGAGTCGATGCGTACGCCGATGAAGGCGTCGCCGTTGACGTCGCTGAAGCCGAACAGCGCGGCCGTGATGACGGCGGTCGTGTCTTCGTCGCTGACCAGCGTGTTGTCGGCACCGGTGGGCGGAGCCGACGCGAAGGCTTGCACGGCCGGGCTCAGTTCCGAGGTCGAGCCGAACACCGAGACGCTGGCGTCGGTCTGTGTGGCGGTGGCGCTGACCCATGCGCCGGCCGCGATCGGCGCGGTGATGAAATCGAAGGTGGCCAAGCCGTTGCCGTCGGTCGTGGCATTCAGGGTGCCGAGCAGTGTTTCAGCGACGCCGACGCCGCTCGACGATGATGCGAAGAACTCGATCCGATAAGTGCGGTTGGGTTCGCTGGACAGCGAGCCGCGGATCCGGCCATTGGCGCCGTCGACGATCACGTTATCGATCGTTGGCGTGTTCTGCAGGTCGTTGGGACCGGCGTCGGCGTCGAGCGCATCGTTGGCGGTCGGGCCGTCTTCGCGCAGGTCGATCGCCGGCCCGGCGTTGTCGTGGAAGCGGTTGCCCAGCAGCGCGTTGCCGGTGCTGTCGTCGTGGGTCACCGCGATGCCCGCGCCGCTGTTGTAGGCGATCTGGTTGGATTGCGCGGGCAGCACACCTCCTACGGTGTTGCCGCTGCTGCCGTCGCTGATCTGGATACCCGCCATGCCATTGCCGACCGCGACGGTGCCGCTGGAATCGGTGCCGACGTAGTTGCCGTGGATCACGTTCCCGTTGCCTGCCTCGATCCGGATGCCGACGCCCGTGTTACCGGAGATGACGTTGCGGTCGGCGGCCGTGGTGCCGCCGATCTGGTTGCCGTGGCTATCCTGGATGAAGATGCCCAGCGAATTGCCCGCCGCGCCCGTGCCGCTGTCGTCCAGGCCGAACGCGTTGCCGGCGATCGTGTGGCCGCCGCTGCTCTGGAGCATCAGGCCGGCGCCCGCGAAGTCGCGGATCGACAAGCCTCGGATCGTGCTGCCGTCCGAACCGGCGGCCAGCTCGATGCCGTTGGCGGCCATGCCGTGGCCGTCGAGCACGATGGCCGGCCGGCTGCCATTGGCCGCGAAGCTGTCGTTGCTGCTGCCGTCGATGATGACCGGGCTGGTGATCGCCGGCAGCGCCGAACTTGGCGTGATCGTATGCACGCCGGTGCCGGGGATCGCGAACTGGATCAACGTCGTGCCGCTGCTGTTGTTGGTGGCGATGATCGCCTCGCGCAGGCTGATCGCGCCATCGGCACCCTGATGCGCGTTCAGCCACTCGGCGTCATAAGTGGCGCCAACCATGATGCCCGAGTCGTTGTCGTCATCGGCGGTCGTGACGACCAGCACGTTCGACACGTCGGTGACGGTGACGGTGATCGCCTGCGTGGCGTCGAGCGAACCGTCGCTGGCCCGCGCGATCACGTGGTAGACGTTGTCGCCATCGTCATCGGTCGGCGCTTCGAAGTCGGGCGCGGCGATGAACGACAACACGCCGGAGACCGGGTCGATGGCGAAGCGGGCGGCGTCGGCGCCGCCTGCGATCGAGAACGTGACCGAGGGCCCGTCGACGTCGGAGGCGGTGACGGTGGTGACGGCGGTCGTGTTCTCGGGGACGCCGATCGAAGCGGCGGCGCCGCCGCCGTTGCTGGTGATCACCGGCGCGTCGTTGACGGCGTTGATC
>JAKPAM010000288.1 GCA_029779435.1 Pseudomonadota bacterium
AGCACGATGCTGGCCCCCACGCGCTCATAGAAGGTGCCGTCGTCGCCGATATGCGTATCGCCGACGTTGCTGTCCGCCGCCGCCGGCAGCGCGCCGCCGATCGTCAGCCGGCCTTTCGACGTGGCAATCGCGATCGCGTCGGCCACTTCGGTGCCGACGTCGCCGATGCCGCGCACGATCGGATCGTTCAGCGGGTCGTAAGTGACCGCCGGCGCCGGCACCACGGCCGGGCGCTCCTCCGCGTCCCAGGCATAGATCGTCGCGCTTTCCTCGCGCAGCACCATCGGACAGGTGCCATCGAAGCGGATGCCATGCTCCACCACGCGGAACAGCTTCGCGTCGAAGCCGAGCGCCGGGAACGTGAAGCGCACGATGCGGCCAACCTGCAGGCGCCATGCGCTGGCGAGGAAATCGGCCGAGAACGTGCCGGGATACTGCGCGCGCTGCAGGTAGGCCTTGGCCAGGCGCTGCGCCTGGCTCGGGCTCTGCACTATCGACAGGTCCAGCGTGCTCGCGCGCTCGATCCCGTCGGGCGATCCACCGGCCAGCGGCACCTCGGGATAGTCCACCATCTGGTAGAGCGAGGCATCCGAAGGATCGACGTACTTGCCGCGCACGACGTTGAAGATCTGGTCGATCGGCGGCGCCGGTACCCAGGTGAACGCTCCCACCACGTCGCCGGGGCCAAGGTCGATAACATCCGTGCCCAGGTCGTTGTGCAGGATGTCGAGCGCAAGCTGGCCGCCGGCGTCGCGGACTTCGCCGTTCATGGCGGCCTTCAGGTTGCCGATCACCGTGTCCGGATCGTCGCCCTCGGAGAACACGCCGTCGGCGCGATAGCGCGGCTCCGTGCCGCCGATCGCGCGCACCACCGGCTCGTCGCACAGGTTGGCCGCGGCGATGAACGCCGGGATCAGCAGCCGCGCCACGGGCAGGCCAAGGCCCACCGCCAGCTTTTTCACGCCGGTCTGCGCATGCGTGATCCGCCAGCCCAGGAAGTACCACAGCAGCTGCAGCGCCGGATTGCGGCCGACATCGTCGGACGTCCAGGCCCAGGTGCTTTGATCGTTGGCCCGCTGCGGCCCACTGCCGCCGACCGTGCTGTCCTGGCGCGGGTCATAGAGCTTGGCTCCGCGTCCCCGGATCGTCACGCGCGATGGCACGCTCGAGGAGAACGGGCTTTCGGCGTTCTTGCCGTTGCCGGTCAGCTTGTAGCGCAACCAGACATAGGCGCAGCCGACCAGGCGCGATTGCGCCGCCACCCAGCTCGTTGACCCGGTGATCGTAAAGGCGTTGGCGGCTGTGCCCTCGGTGCGCGTCGTGACCTCGAGGTATCCGGCATACTTGGAAGCGACACCGCCCGTTGCCGACCAGGCCAGAGCGTCGTCGAACCAGATCTCGTCGATCGACTGCACGGCGTGGCTTGCTGCCACGATGATCGAATTCAGGTACTCCTGGTTCGCGCCCGTGAATTCCTGGTAGCGCACGTCGGTATTGCCGGCGGTGCGGCCGAACCAGATCTTGCGATACTCGCGCGGGTTCAACGTAGCGTTCAGCCGATCGGTCGTCGCCGCGCTCGGCGCCACCGGTTTCGGCCCCAGCGCGGTGGCCAGAGCTGACAGGCCAGCGGCCCCGATGAGAAACGTGCTCATCGAGATGCCGCCGATCGTGCTGGCCAGCCCTCCCGAAACGGCCGCGCCAAGAGTAGCGCCCACGGACAGACCCACGGCTGCGCCGACGCCGGTCACGACCAGCGCTGCAATGCCGACGACCTTGGCGATCGTCCCGAGTACCTTGCCCATGATCTAGCTCGGAAACGGCACGCGCCAGGCGCGCTCCCAACGGGCCAGCGGCAGATGGATCAGGCCGGTTCCTTCGTCTTCCTGC
>JAKPAM010000235.1 GCA_029779435.1 Pseudomonadota bacterium
CGCCCAGCCATCCGATCAATCCCGTCAGGGATCCGCCGCACAGGCCGGCGGTCGGCTGACCTCGCCGGCACCCGCTGCCGCCCGCCGCCGGCCCCGGCCGCCGCTGCGCGCGGCGAGCGCATGCGCAGCCGGCATTCCCGTCCTCCGTACCATCCGTGCGCTCGTTCACGCACCGTTGCGGCCGGCGGTTGACAAGCGTCCGGCGCCCGGCTTTGATGGAGGCCTTTCCGACAATGTGGGATCCCTCGATGGCGAGCAAGTCGCGATGAAACAACGATCGATGTCGAAGAACACCCGGCGGCTGCGATGGGCCGCCTTCGCGCTGGCGGCCTGCTCGGCCGCCGCGTCGGCGCAGAATCTGCCGGTACCCGGCGACTGCGGCGCGGGCGGCAATCGCGCGTGCCCGATCGGCGCACCCGCCGCGCCGATCGGCGAGCCGGCGGCGCCCGTCGGGACGCCGGCGCAAGGTGTCGGCGCCTACGGCGGCGCCCCCGCTTATGGTGGGGGTGGCGCCTACGAACCCCCGGGCGCTGCCGCCGGCCAGACGGCGCCGCCCGACAACGGGTTCTCATGGCAGCAACGCAACCCCGACGGCACGCTGCAGACCTGCCGGCGCGGGCTCGATGGGGTCACGGTCCGCTGCGACGACCCGAACCAGGCGGCGCAGCCGGCCGCGCGCTGAGCGGCGCACCGATGGCCCCCTGGCCGCCCCCGGCCGCCGACAACGGCGGCGGGTGCCGTCCTACAAGAACGGGTGGGCGCCACCCGTAGCCGGACTTCGTGCCGCGCCGGACAATCGTCGGGACAGTGATCGACGGGCAGCGCCGAACCGCGCTGCCGAGGAGGCGAACATGGCACACCCCGACAAACGGCCGCCGGCCCCCTCCCGCGAGGGGGACCCCCGCGGCGCCGACCATAACCAGACGCGTCCCCAGCAAGCGGAGTCCTCGCGCCCTCGCCTGCCGCACGAGCGCGACTTGTCGCCCGACAGCCAGCGCAGCGCGGACGGCAACCCGCCGGCCGTGGGCCGGCAAGCGTACCGCGATCTGCGCAAGGGCCTGAAGGACACCGATCGCGGTCCGGTATACGACCGTCTTCGAAAAACGCTGCCTCCGAGCGAATGATCGGCGGGGCGGCGACCTCGACGGTATCGGGGCATCCGGCATCGATATCAGCGGATCCGACGGCGCCGGACCCGATGGCGTCGACGCGGCTGACGCTGCTGACCGTCAATCTGCACAAGGGCTTCGGCCCGCTCAACCGGCGGTTCGTGCTGCCCGAACTGCGGGCTGCCGTCCGGCACGTCGCGGCCGACATCGTGTTCCTGCAGGAAGTCCTCGGCGAACATCAACTGCACGCCGCACGCGTTCCCGAGTGGCCGCAAGTCCCGCACTACGAATTCCTCGCCGACACGCTGTGGTCCGACTTCGCTTATGGACGCAACGCCGTGTACCCGGCCGGCCATCACGGCAACGCGGTGCTGTCCAAGTACCCGATCGTGTCGTACCAGAATCTCGACGTCTCGGTCAGCGGCCCCGAACGGCGCGGCCTGCTGCACTGCCGGATCCAGTTGCCGGGCGGACAGCCGATGCTGCACGCGATCTGCGTGCACCTGGGCTTGCGCGAAGCGCACCGGCGCGTGCAGATCGACCATTTGTGCGCGCTGATCCGGTCGCTGCCGGAGACCGAGCCGGTCGCGGTCGCCGGCGATTTCAACGACTGGCGCCAGCGTGCGCATCGGCCGCTGGTTCATCGCGGCGGCTTGCGCGAGGTGTTCGTCGAGCGCCACGGCCATGCCGCGCGGACGTTTCCGGCCCGCTGGCCGGTGCTGGCGCTCGATCGCATCTACGTACGCGGGGCTTCGGTCCACCAGCCGCTGGTGCTGCCGAGGCGCCCCTGGTCGCATCTGTCGGACCACGCGCCGCTGGCCGCGCGGATCCAGCTCTGAGACCGGAGACCTGAGCGGTGAGCGCGATGACCGCTGAACGATGGGTGGCCGGCAATGCGATCGAGCTGCTCGAGAACGGCGAGGAATTCTTCGCCGCGGTATTCGCGGCGATCGGGGAAGCACGCCGCGAGATCCTGCTCGAGACCTTCATCCTGTTCGAGGACAAGGTCGGGCTGGCGCTGCAATCGGTACTGATCGATGCGGCGCGGCGCGGCGTGCGCATCGAAGTCACGATCGACGGCTTCGGCTCACCGGACCTGTCCGCGCCTTTCCTGCGCTCGCTGGTCGACGCGGGCGTCCATCTGCGCGTGTTCGATCCGCCGCCGCGGATCAGCCGCCACCTGGCGCTGCTGCGCCGGCTGCATCGCAAGCTCGTCGTCATCGACGGCAACATCGGCTTCGTCGGCGGCATCAACTTCGCGGCCGATCATCTCGCCGACTATGGTCCCGATGCCAAGCAGGACTACGCGGCGCGGGTGCGCGGACCGATTGTCGCGGCCATGCACCGGACGGCGCTGAAGACGCTCGCGCAGGCGCGCCCCCGCGACCGGCGGCTGGACGCGTATCGCACCGACCCGCCATGCGAGGCGCTGAGCCTGCCGCCGCCGGGCCACGCCGACGCGATGTTCGTCACGCGCGACAACACCGAGCATCGCGGCGACATCGAACGGCACTACCGGCTGGCGCTGAAAGCCGCCGAGCGCGACGTGCTGATCGCCAACGCGTATTTCCTGCCCGGGTATCGCCTGCTGCGCACGTTGCAGCGGACCGCGCGGCGTGGCGTTCGCGTGCGGCTGATCCTGCAGGGTCAGCCCGACATGAAGTGGGTATCGGTGGCGACGCGCACGCTTTACCAACGCCTGCTGGACGCGGGTATCGAGATCCACGAGTACCACGAGCGACCGATGCATGCGAAGGTCGCCGTGATCGACGACGCCTGGGCGACCATCGGTTCGTGCAATCTCGATCCGTTGAGCCTGACGCTGAACCTCGAAGCCAATTTGATCGTGCGCGATCGCGATTTCGCCGGCCACTTGCGTGCCCGGCTCGAAGCGCTCGTCGACGCGCACTGCTCGACGATCGACGTCACGCCCGAACGCCTGCGGCGGCGGCCGCTCTGGCACCGGATGCTGAGCCGGTTCGTGTTCTTCGCGCTGCGTCTGATCCCGACGTGGGCCGCGCGGCTGCCTCGCCATCGGCCGCGCATCGTTCCGATCGATCCGGACGACGCCCCCGAGGCCCCTGCCAAGACCCCTGCCAAGACCCCTGCCAAGACCCCTGCCAAGACCCCTGCCAAGACCCCTGCCAAGGCACCCGCCAAAGCGCCCGCCAACGCGCACGCAGACGCCCCCGCCAAAACACGCTCACCCATCGTCCGTTGGCTCGGTATCGCCTTCATCGTGCTGGTGCTGGCGGCCGTCGGGGTCGCGGCAGCGCAGGTCCCGTGGCACGACGTGGCGGCCGCGCTGCGCGATACGCCCGCATCGGTGCTGCTGCAAGCCTTCGTGATCGGGGCCTGCGGACACGCGCTGTACAGCGCTTATGACCTGATCGGTCGCGCCTGGGTCGGCCACGATGCCGGCACGCTGCCCGTCCTGCGAGCCGCATTCGTCAGCTACGCGTTCAACGTGAACCTGGGCGCGCTGATCGGCGGCATCGGCATGCGGCTGCGCCAATACCGGCGGCTGGGCCTGGACAACGAGCAGGTCGCGCGCATCATCGGGCTGGCGGTGGCCACGAACTGGCTCGGCTTCGCGGCCGTCGCCGCGGTAGTGTTCACGATCGCCCCGATTCCGTTGCCGGCCGACTGGCGCGTCGGCACCGGCGGCCTGCGGGCGATCGGCATTGCCGCAGGCGTGCTGGCCATCGCCTATGTCGGCGCATGCATCGGCGCCCGCTCGCGTACGCTGCCCTGGCGCGGCCGCCGGATCGCGCTGCCCGGCGGGCGCATCGCGATCGCGCAGTCGATCCTCGGCGCGCTCAACTGGATGACGGTCGCGGCGATGCTGTACGTGCTGCTGCGCGGCCAGGTCCCGTACGCGCAGGTGCTGGGCGTCTACCTGATCGCGGCGCTGGCCGGCCTGCTGACGCGCGTGCCGGCCGGGCTCGGGGTGCTCGAAGCGGTCTTCGTGACGCTGGCCGCGACCGCGCAGACCCGCTACACGGTGCTGGCCGCCGTGCTCGCGCACCGCGCGCTGTACTACCTGGTTCCGCTGGCGATCGCGGGCGCATTGGCCGTTCGCGCCGAAGCCCGCGAACGCCGCGCCCTCCGCCCTTCAGGTATCGCGCGCCCCGAGCGCGTGGTTGACACCCAGCGCGGCCAGCGTGCACACGACGCCGGACAGCAGGTACAGGCTGACGAACCCGAGCCCGAATCGCGACGACAGGCCCAGCGCGACCAGCGGCGCGAACGCCGCGCCGATCAGCCAGGCCAGATCCGAGGTCAGCGCCGCGCCGGTGTACCGATAGCGCGGGGCGAAGTTGGAGGTGACGGTGCCGGCCGACTGGCCGTACGACAGTCCCAGCAGCAGGAAGCCGACCAGGATGAATACGTCCTGCCCGACTCGGCCGCCCCCCAGCAACGAAGGTACGAAGCCGCTGAACACGCCGATGGCGGCCGCCAGTGAACCGAGCGTGATCCGGCGCCCGATCTTGTCGGCGATCAGGCCCGACATCAGGATGCCCAGCGCCGCGAGGAAGCCGCCGAATACCTGGATCGTCAGGAATTCGTCGATCGGCTGATCCGAATATAGGTGGATCCACGACAGCGGGAACACCGTGACCAGATGGAACAACGCATAGCTGGCCAGCGCCGCGAACGCCCCGATCCACAAGTTGGCGCCCTGCGCCCGGATCAGTTCGAACACCCCGCTGGGCTGCAGTTCGCCCTGGTCGAGCAGGCGCTCGTACTCGTGGGTGACGACCAGCCGCAGCCGCGCGAACAGCGCGACCACGTTGATCGCGAACGCGACGAAGAACACGTAGCGCCAGCCCCACGCGAGAAAATCGTCCTGCGACAGGCTCGAATACAGGAACGCGAACAGGGCGGTGGCGACGATGAAGCCGATCGGCGCGCCCAACTGCCCGAGCATCGAATACCAGCCTCGGCGCGGCCCCGGGGCGTTGAGCGCCAGCAGCGACGGCAACCCGTCCCACGAGCCCCCCAGGCCCAATCCCTGCCCGATCCGGAAGAGCGCCAGCAAGGCGACGGCCCAGCCGCCGGCATCGACCGCCGACGGCAGGAACGCGATGCCGGCCGTCGACGTGCCCAGCACGAACAGCGCGATCGTCAACTTGGCCGCCCGTCCCCAGCGGCGCTGGATCGCCATCGACACGATCGTGCCGATCGGCCGCGCGATGAACGCGAGCGCGAAGATTGCGAACGCATACAGCGTGCCGTCGAGCTTCGCTTCGTACGGAAAGAACACCGACGGAAACACCAGCACCGACGCGATGCCGTACGCGAAGAAATCGAAATACTCGGATGCCCGGCCGACGACCACGCCGACCGCGATGTCGCCGGGCGCGACCTCGTCGTGGTGGACGCTCCGGTGGTCGGGATCGGCGCTCGGGACGGTGGGGGTACTGAGACTCGTCATCGGGCTGAAAGGCGGGGCGAAGGAAAAACGGCGAACCGCGGGCGCGACGCGCGGGCGTCGAATCGGGCGCATGGATCAGCGCTTGCCTAGGGTCTCACCGATTGCGGCGATCGGCTATAGGACAAAACGTCCAATCGCGCTTTGACGCAAATCACCTTAAATTCAAATTCCCGCCGTCCGGTATTCACCCTGGCGTACGGGCGTCACCCGAGTGTTCCCCGGGTCCGTCGTTCCACCGATCGTTGGCCGTTCGCTTCGCCCCGCTTGTACAGAATGCGTCTATCGAATCCACTCCGCGTCCTGGCCGTACTCGGCCTGCCGGCGCTGCTGTCGGGCTGCAACCTGGTCGTGCTCGACCCGTCGGGCCACGTCGCCGTGCAGGAAGGCCGGTTGATCGTCATCGCGACGATGCTGATGCTGCTGGTCATCGTGCCGGTCATCGCGCTGACCGTGCTGTTCGCATGGAAATACCGGCAGGGCAACACGTCGGCGGCCTACGAGCCCAACTGGAACCATTCGACGCAGCTCGAGCTGGTCATCTGGGCCGCGCCGCTGATCATCATCATCGCGCTGGGCGCGATCACGTGGATCACCACGCACACGCTCG